>JBJKTB010000221.1:0-2794 GCA_046703345.1 Ignavibacteriaceae bacterium | reverse complement strand
TTTCGGCCAAATCGGGAAACAAACCGTAAACCGACTGCCCAGCCGAGCTGTTGCCGTAAATTGTGTAATCGCTGATGAAAGGATGGGACCCGCAAAATTTAATAAGCTTTTTGCCGGTGTAACCGCTCCCGCCAATAATACCTGCTGTAACCATGGATAAATTCCTTTAAAACTTTTTTGAAAAATGAATTTTTGGATTTTTGGTTGAAGACATGTATTACCCCAAAAGGGGGCGGCGCGGTCCTAAAATGAGGGACATTAGAATTTCAGAACTTGAACTCTGATGAAATCTTATAGAGGCGATATTTTCTGCTTGATTTTTCATTGGATGTAAACTTAAACATTCTCAAAGTATTTGTCAACTATTTTTTGCATAAGATTACGATATATTTCCCTAATACGCTATTTTGTGATTTAATAGTGTATATTTATGCGTTATATCATCAATTATTAAAATTATTCACTAAAAAAGTAAGTTAAAACTTTAGCAGAAGAAATTCTGCATGTTTTAATTTCACGGCAGAAAGAAATTGCATAAAATTTAGAAACAAAAATAATTATTCCTAAATAAATGTAAAGCATAAAAATTCTTCTTAGTTAAAATATATTTGTTATATAATTAAATATTTGCAAATACATACATATATTTAAATAATCATGATAAATTGAAGTGATTTAGGATATACGTTTAAAAACAGAAAAATGAAAAGTTAAGCAGGAAAAGGAAGGGATGAATTATTTATTTAAATTTCTTAAAGCGATTATCAGTTCAGCAAAATCTCTAAAAGCCCCGTTTCCGCCTTTTTCGGAGCAGACGTAATCAACAATCTCCGCTATTTGAGGAAGACCGTCGGAAGGAGTTGCGCTTAATCCGACAAGTTTGATTAGCTCAAAATCATTCATATCATCGCCTATAAACGCAATGTTTTCAGCTTTGAGGCCGTTTTTGTTAAGAATTTCGGGGAAAAGGAGATGTTTCTGTTTTACACCCAGATAAAGCTCTGAAATCTTCAGTTTTTCGGCTCTTTTACGAACGGCGCCGGATTCTTCACCGGTTATTATTCCGGTTTCTATTCCGGCAAGCTCTCTTAGTCTCTCTACTCCCATCCCGTCCCGGATTGAAAATCGCTTGAATTCTTCACCTTTTAACGAATAATAGACGCCGGTGTCGGTTAATACGCCGTCATTATCCGTTAATACAAGCTTAATTTTTCCTGCTTTTTCAGCGAGAGTCAGGTGTTTTTCATTTAAATTTCTTGGATTCAGCATTGAAATCTTCTCCGGAGTTAAAATACGTCCGTAAATACTTGTAAGATAAAGTTTTGTTTCTTAAATTAAGTCAATTTATAGAAACAACCAATTAACATAGCGGGAAAATATGAAAATAATGAAACCAAAGAAACTCGCAAAGGGGGATGTTATAGGAATTATTTCTCCGGCCTCCTCAACTGATGATCCAGCAAGAATAGAACAAGGAGTAACATATTTTGAAAAAATAGGTTACAGGGTTGAAGTGGGCAAGAACGTCGGTAAAGTACATGGTTATCTTGCAGGTACAAACGAAGAGAGACTGGAAGATCTTCACGCTATGTTTAAGAACAAGAACATTAAAGCGATTGTCTGCGTTAGAGGCGGATACGGTTCGCCGAGAATACTTGATAAAATCGACTACAGAATTATAAGAAACAATCCTAAAATTTTCGTAGGCTACAGCGATATAACCGCGCTGCAGATGGCATTTTTAGAGAAGGCCGGACTTGTTACATTCGCCGGTGCTATGCTGGCTGTTGATTTTTACGTTTAAGTCAGTAAATACACCGAAGAAATGTTCTGGGCGCTTTTAACATCAAACAAAAAATACGGGAAGATTGAGCTGCCTAACGACGAAAAAATATTTCATCTTACAAAAGGGAATACAAAAGGCAGGATTATAGGCGGCAATCTTTCTTTAGTCGCTTCGCTCATCGGTACTGAATATTTACCTTCCACAAAAGAGAAAATTATTTTCCTTGAGGAAGTGGGCGAACTTCCTTACCGGATCGACAGAATGCTCAATCATCTTCGCCTAGCTAAATTGTTCAACCATGCCAACGGAATAATCCTCGGTACATTTACCGACTGCAACGAAACCGATCCGACAAAAAAAACGCTCACGCTGGGAGAGGTAATATCGGATTATTTCGGAAAAATGGAAATCCCGATAGTATATAACTTCAAGCACGGCCACATTAAGGACAACATTACTATCCCGTTCGGCCTTATGTTCAAGATGAACGCTTCGCGAGGTTATATTGAGATTACTGAAAGCGCGGTGAGCTGATTCTTCTGAAATTGTAATAACAATGACGGCGAACTAGATATTTATGAAAGTAAAATATTTCGTCATAAAATGTTTTTCGGCTTTCATCGCGTCGAATATATTTTCGTAAATGCCGAAAAGAGTCGAACCGCTGCCGGTCATCAGCGCGAAGACCGCGCCTGTTTCGTAGAGATCTTCTTTTATTTTTTTAATTAAGGGAAACTTACCGAAGACGACCTGTTCGAAATCATTATGTATTAGGTCCTTCATTGTCAGAAGATCAAGGCCGCCCGACAAAATTTCCTTAAGTGAGCGTTCTGATTTTTGCGGTGTGATATTTTCGTATGCCCATTTGGTAGAAACGTGTATTCCTGGATTAACTATAAGTACCGGCTGTTTAATCTTGAAGTCTAGCCTCTCAAGAATCTCGCCTCTGGAAACCGCATAAGAAGGCTCCGGGTGCAGAAAGAAGGGAACATCCGAACCGATCTCAAG
>JBJKTB010000220.1:0-8270 GCA_046703345.1 Ignavibacteriaceae bacterium | reverse complement strand
TCATATACAGGGATGAGGCGCTACAGCAGCAGGCTATGCGTAAAGCAGCGGCGCCGGGAATTCCACCGAAGCCGGCGGATACACAGTACTTAATATACGCTACGAGAGAGGGGTTAGTCGGCGAGTCCTGCGCCAACGGCCATATTATTGTAGCTCACGATCATTTTGTTGCGCTGCCTTCTTTTCTTGTTTTGAATAAGAACGATAAAACGTACGATTTTGAAGTGAGAGTTTCTTACGGCGGAAGAAGCGTAGTAGCGCCGGTGTGGGATGTTGGTCCCTGGAACGTAAAAGACGACTACTGGAATCCCGACTCTTTAAGACAGATATACGCTACTCTTCACCACGGCGGAAAGCCGGGACTGGGCGAGGGAGTGCCGGAGGCGCAGGCTGCATATTACTACAATTACAACCAGGACTGGAGCGGCGACTTTAACGGAAGCGGGAGTGATCACTACAAAGAAAATCTACCCGCGGGAATTGACCTTGCGGACGGAACCTTCCAGGATGATCTTAAGCTTCCGGACAATACATGGGTGCAGGTAAATTATTTATGGCGGCCGGGAGTAACATTGGGCGACAGCGTAACTGCTTCATCAGTACTGGTCGCAATGACATCACCGGGAGGAACCACTGCCGCAGGGCATGAGCAGCCGGGAAGCACGGGACAGATTATAGACGGGCCGAAAGCAGGTTACTACTCGAGTACATATTACATCTGGTGGAAGATAAAATGGAACGACGGAGTAACAGGCTGGTGCATTGAGAAGAACATCAAGAGGGCGAACGACGAAAATATTAACGTAACAGTAAATACAGTACCCGATTCGCTTGGGTTTTCATTTGACGGCAAGGCGTACACCGCGCCTTATACCTTCACGTTGAAACCGGATTCGGCGCACACTCTGGCTACCGTAGCGCAGGCTACAGGAAACATGCGCTACTCTTGGGTATCATGGAGCAACGGCAGGCTAGCCTCGCAGGTTATAAATCCCTACAAGGATGTTACGTACACGGCGGTATTCAGTATACAGTACCAGTTAAAGTGGGGCTCAAATCCGGCGGCAGGTGGATTCTGCAGCTCGTCTCCGGTAACGTGGATGGATCCGGGATCCAAGACATCGCTTAGTGTAATCGAAAGCAGCGGATACAAATTTACCGGATGGACGGGAGACACGACTACATCCAGCAATCCTCTTAATCTTACAATGTGGAGACCTTTCTCGGTTACGGCCAACTTCGCGCCGGTAACGGGTGTGGACAACACAAACAGCGGTGTGCCCGGCAGCTACGCGCTGGGGCAGAACTATCCTAATCCGTTTAATCCCTCAACAGAGATAGAGTACCAGCTTCCGGCTGAGAGTCATGTTACTTTAAAAATTTATGATGAGCTCGGCAGGGAAGTTAAAACACTAGTCGATAGGGACGAGTCGGCGGGTTACTACACAGCTGCTTTTAACGCCCAGAATCTTTCTTCGGGCATTTATTTGTATAAACTGAGCGCCGTGCCGCTTACCGGAATGAAAAGGTTTGTGTCGGTTAAGAAGCTGCTGCTTGTAAAGTGAGGAGAGGCAGGCTAATCTGAGTATGCTGAAACCGGTCTCATCCTTTATCATTTACAATCTCACCCGTGCCTTTGACCCCACCCCATTCCCCTCCCCGGCAAGGGGAGGGGAATGGGGTGAGGTTTGAAGTATGAAGATTATTGATGCTAAGTAATAGAGATACATTGATAATTATATAACTGTTGAACTAATACTTTTGTCAAAATGGCATATAAAAGCTGAAGGCTGATTTTATAGTAATATTATAGGAATATTAGTACAATATTACCGCAATATAAGTTTAGCGAGAAAACTGCTCAAAATCGCATGGGGACAAAAAAGTGACTGACATATCGGCAGACTTAAAAATTGAAAATCTTGACAAAGAAAAATAATTATGATAGGTTAAAAACATAAATTCCGGAATCAGGGTGAATCGTTTTAACTTTATACTGCCTCTTCTCTTCTCCTTAATATTTTTATCATGCGGTCTGATAAATCCTGACGGCGGCAACCATCCCGTTCGTGTTAATGTTGTAAAGAGGATCTATTCCATGAAACCCGACGGTACGGGGATAAAATTTTTAACTCACGGCACCCAGGCGGAGTTTGAGCTCGGCGGCAAAGGAATTTATTATGTTAACGTTAATTTATATCATATGAGCATTGACGGAACGGGAATGCGGCCCTTAATGACCGAAGGGGCTTCGGTGTGGGATTACAGAGTTTCAAATGACGGGGAAAAAATAGCGGTGAGTACTTTTGTGGGGCTTTACTCGATAAACAGCGGCGGCACGGGACAAGCTGAGTTGGCTTCCGGCTCAGGCGATGATTTTTATACCGACCCGTGTTTTTCGGATAAAGATTCGGCGATACTATACAAGCGCAGTTTTGCACTGGGAATGATGAACTCAGACGGAGGAAATAAAAGAATAGTTCTTCCATCCGACAGCATGCATGATTACTATCAGCCGCAATTTACACCGGACGGAGAGAACATAATTTATACGGTAAGAAATTACTGGGGCGAATGGTCGATTCGAACTTCGGATCTTAAAGATTATCTTCCTACCGTGATTTATAAGTATACCGCGTTTCACGACCCGAGTACGGGTTATGAAGAGATGAAGATATCACCAAACAATATGATACTTTTCCCCGCTATGGTGAGCGATAAAAATAAAACATTTCAAATTCACATTTTAAATCTGAATACGAAGCAGGACAGCGTGCTAACCGACGGTTACGACGCGAGCTTTTCTGGCGATTTTAGTAAAGTGCTTTACACAAAGCCTTCGGATCCAGATAAAGCGGTTTATATCTACGATTTAACTTCAGGTACAAACACTGAGATAAAGACGGGACTTCAATGGGCGGTTATAGCTCATCCGAAGCTTTCAGAGGACAGGAGTTTAATTATCTTTGAAGCAGATTCTACTTATACGAGCCCGTATTATTAATTAAATGAAATTTTTAGTTGTACCCACCCAACATTCAACAACCACTCCGCGGCTATGCCGCGGCCGACAGACGACAACGACAACGGCAACACACCCCTGCCGCTCCGCGGCTTCCTCCCGATGGAATCGGGACGGGCTCTCTCAAGAGGGGAAAATTAGTATGCAGGTTCTATGAAGTGATGACATATTATATTTACATTCAATATTCCGATGCAGTTAGATTTTTGTGGAAAAAATAAAAATATAACTTTAAGTTATTAGCTGGGGTAAGTTACATATTTGCTGACGATGCGGCAGGGGACGCAAAATACACATACCATAGAATCCATCCCTGCTTGTTAATTAGAATTCATTGAAGAATGAAACGCTATGAGCAAGCTTTGAATAAATATAGAATATACATTGATGAGGTAGGCAATAACGATCTGGGCAGTTCTGATGATCCTAACCATCGGTATTTAAGTTTAACCGGCGTAATATTTGAATTAAGCTATGTAAGGGATACGCTGCAGCCGAAACTTGAAGCATTAAAGATTAAATATTTTAATCAGCATCCTGATGAACCTGTCGTATTTCACCGAAAGGAATTGGTAAATAAAAAGTACCCGTTTCAAGCACTTAACGACAAGGAAATAGAAACTGCTTTTAACGATGAGCTTTTAACTTTGCTTGGAAATCTGGATTACACCTTAATTTCCGTCCTTATTGATAAACTGGACCATGCAAGCAAGTATACGACCTGGAAATATGATCCTTATCATTACTGTCTGGAGATACTTGTTGAAAGATTTTATTTCTTTTTATATCATTTGCAAGCGTGCGGTGATGTAATGATTGAATCGAGGGGAGGGAAAGAAGATATCAGATTAAAAAAGTCTTTTAGGCGGATAATGGATAAAGGCACGCATTATATCGAGAGCGAGAAATTAGAAAAAATATTTACGTCGAAAGAGTTAAAAATTAAGCAGAAGTCACTAAATATTCCGGGACTCCAGCTTGCTGATCTAATTGCACATCCTGCAAGGAGGATAATATTTAGGAAGTATAATATAGATGAAGGGAAAAGATATGTTTTCGGAGATAAAATTATAGAGGTAATAAAAAGTAAATTTTATAAAGGCAAAGGAGGAATAGAAGGACACGGGATAAAACTACTGCCATAAAAAATCCCGACTTGCGTCGGGACAAAGGCTCATACGTCCTTCCACCTCCATATAAAATGGATTAATCTAAAAATAGAATAAAATTTAACATAAGGCAATAAAAAAATAATTGTTGATCTATTATCGGTAACAGTTTAAGTTATTACAGGGGTAAGTTAAATATCATATCTGCAGACGATGCGTCAGTGGACGTGATAAACAAATACCATAGATCCCATCCCTAATTGATGAATGAAGCATATAAAATAGTAAAACACTATAAGAAGTGACTATAAAAATTGTTGATATAATATCGCGCGCTTATTGATATTGAACTTTATTGTTGACTAAGGCATTTATTTTTGTTAGGTTATAAAAAGTATCATGATTCTATTTCATTCGGAAACAAACGGGGATCAAACGGGGCTGTCTTCCGATATTCTGCATGTAAAATTACATAAGTAGCTTCTTACAGCTTGATATGACTAATTAATGAGCTAATTATCTCACAACTGTTAATCCGGTTGCAGGGAATTTCAGCGCATTAGAGGGCAGACCGGGCGAAGATCAGGCATCGGGCTTTAAATAACTAAAAGAAACAAACCAAAAGGATTATCTTCCGGAAATACCGCATATAACAGGATAACGAGAGATAAAAACGAGCTAAACTTCGGCGGGGTAATCTCAGCTGAGGAATTATTACTAGCTGGTTTAAGTCAGTCTAATTTGAAATCTGAAAAAATCAAAGACTGGAGGCTGCGATGCATTTGGGTGAATCGAATCTATTAAAAAAGATAAATACTGAAGTATCGTCTTTTGACGGATGGATCAAAGGGATTCAAGCCGTGCTTAAAAAAAGGCTGGTACATATTCCGGCAAATCAGATCGATGAACTTTTTGAGGAAGCATCCGCCAGGGCTTCGGAATTTATTATAAAAAACGAAATATCAATATCGGATATAGAAGAATTAGATCTATTAATTTTTGGAGGCAGACTGCTAGGATTATACAGGGCCATAACACCGATATTAGGGCAGGCCGCGGCAAGGTCTGCAATAAGTTACGCTATGAATGAAACGGTACAGGGTGATGTAAGTTATTATTTAGCGAGAAAGTTTGGCATATTCCAGGAGAAAGCGGAGTCGGCTTTCGATATTCTGTCGAATGAACTCGTAAAAAGAAGCGAGGAACCATCGGGGAAGATTTTTACACTGGAAATTGAATCAAGAGATGAAATGAATTTAGCAGTTTGCTTAAAAAAATGTTTCTTTAATGATTTTTTCGAACGAAGTTCGGCAAAGGAATTGACTTATCTGATCTGTTCGATCGAGGACATATGGATAGAAGAGCTGGAGAGGCCGAAATACGGAATAAATATAAGTAGGTCTACAACACTTGCTGACGGAGCGAAGGCTTGCAAATACTGTTTATCAAGAAGAATCTCTGCTTCAGTCCGAAAGTCGCAGCAATAATAAGCGGCAAAAGAAGAAGAGGAAGAAATTTTGAAATAGTGTTTAATAATATACGCAGTACAGCAGATGTTTTTAGAATAAGAAAGATAATAGTTCTTTCGTCTTTATGAGGGGTAGTTTAACCGGGGGAAAGCGCAAGAAATAAGCAGGAGGGCATTATGCTGACGGAATATGAAGAAGATATGGAACAGATAAATAATTTAACCGGGATGTTATATGCTACGGTATGTTTTGGAGAAGGCGAAGAGCCGGCGTTAGATAAGCTGGATGATTTATTTGTCCAGGGCGGGCGGCTAATAAACAACAATCCCGATTCACCGCTAATAATGGATGCCGAAGGTTTCGTAGAAAGAGTAAAAGATATGATAGCCGGGGGCAAATTAAAATCTTTTAACGAGAGGGAGATCAATTCAGTAACCGAGCTTTTCGGAAAGATAGCGCATCGTTTCAGTACTTACGAATCGAGGTTTGATCCTCAGCAGACAGAACCATTTTCAGTAGGAATTAACAGCATACAGATGGTAAAGATAAAAGGGAAGTGGCTTATTTCTTCGCTTGTATGGAACGACAGAACTTCCGGGATGCCGGTACCTCAAAAGTACATGCCTGAGTAAGGATTGCGGCAGGAGTAATCAAGCAGGCAGGATAATTTATTATAACAAAAGCTGTTAATTATTTTATACATGGATTAAGGGACACATAATTTGTTCAGAGGAACATTTAAACCCATCAAATGATCTTTTAATTCCCGCCTAAAACTGTAAATTTTTTTTACAACTTCGCAATAATTACGCCTCAATTACGGTAAATATTACATCCCGGAGCATCTTAAATCAGTTTATGATACAAACTAAGTGTTTTAGGAGGCGGTATAATTTTTGCATATATATAGAAAAGTGAGGATAAGAAATAGATTCTTCACGAGACACTATAGAGTATATCTAACTTTTTATACAGAATAGTGCAAAATGGGGTAAACAAACAAATCCGGTACAAATTGAACATATTTTTAAATTTAGCAAGCGATAAACAATTTGAGGAACAGCAACCGCATGCGGTAGGCTAAATTGTTCCGAATAATTAGGATTTCCATGGGTGGCCACTGACTCCAGGGCGAGATGGGGGCCGGCATTCCGGGATCGATCAGCGGCGGAAGGCAGCTGCTCCGCAGATGGTTAGAATAAGATTTATTCAGAGATCGTGGATTTGCCGGCAGCCTGTTTACTTTCTTCAGGTTCCTCTGCGCAAAATAAAATTCCTGCTGTAAATTTTCTACTAAAGCAAAAACCGATTACGATTAGAGCAGTACCGTTTATTATTTTAAAAAATAAACTTAGTCTCCTTAAAAGGCTGAGTAAATTAAATGATGAGTTCGATTAGAATATTTATAATTGACGGACACGCATATTTCGGATATGGTTTAAATGCGCTGATATCCGGCAATGCAAACCTAACGGTGATCGGGGAATCGGTCTGGCTTGAAGATGCCGCGGTGATAGTAAACCAGGAGCCTGATTTAGTAATGCTTGATATATCCTCACCCGGATTGGAAGGGACAGACCTGCTAAAAAGGATAAAGAAAATTTCGCCGTCGACAAACGTGCTGGGTGTTGCGCTTAACGACGACGGTGTACATACTTTAACTGCAATATCTATGGGAATTGACGGTATTATTTCGAGGGAAGCGGTAAAATCGGAGGTTTTTACCGCGATTAAAGAAGTAGCGCGAGGGAAAATTTATTTTGACTCCGGTCTGATAGCTCATGCAGTAAGTTTTTACGGTCAGAATAAAAGAAAAGATCACATTCTAGAGACTAGAACAATTAGTCAAAGAGAAGCGGAAATAATAAATCTGATAGCAAAAGGTTTTACAAATCAGCAGATTTCAGAGCAGCTTTTTATAAGTACGCGTACCGTAGAATCGCACAAGAAAAATATTATAGGAAAACTGGGGTTAAAGAACACAGCGGAATTATATTTGAACATTCATAAATATGTGCGGGTAAAAGACACTGACGGAAGAGAAAAGGAGAATTAGAAGCATGGAAGCAGATTTATAAGATCTCGAAATTTAAAATCAAAAATTATTTATAGTTATTAACAAATTGGTTTTAAAATTACCGGAATCCCTTATTTACTAGTGAAGCAGTATTGTTTAAATTGAATACTAAGTGACATGCATAATCGTATTCATTCGTAAAATTGATGAAAGAAATTTAATAATTAGCGGATACGCAGGGGGAAGAGGTAAGGCAATAACCGCCGCCCGGGGGGTAAAGTTACCCAGAGGCAGAAATAAACCGTTATTCGTCATCTAATCTTTCCGGTGAATAAAATATCATACCCCAAGGTGGGCTACCGGGCGGACGGCTGCCTTCTAAAACTTCCTTACAAAACTACTGAAGTTGGAAAGAAGACTATTTTTATGCGCAATTCGGGATTTTGGAAAATTAAGTTTTGCAGTGAGGTATGGAATTCGGCAATCCGCTTTTCTTTTATTTCCTCATTACAAGAGAAATAGACAATTCGGGTAAATTCTATTAATAAGTAGGATAATAATAAGCGTGACGGGTAAGTAAGATAAAAAATTAGAAGGGGTTCGGCTAATTTTATTACATCATTTACTGCCCGTCTTTTTTATTTAGGAATATT
>JBJKTB010000219.1:0-5210 GCA_046703345.1 Ignavibacteriaceae bacterium | reverse complement strand
AATGCATGGATGCAGGGATGCATGACAGCATGGTGAATGGATGCGGGTTTTATGCTGAAATTAAGAAATGGTTCTTTTTTATTTAATATTCGGAGGGAGAAATGGAGCCTAAAGAATATTTATCTTTAAATAGAAACATCAATCGCGGATATAGGAAACTGGATGTCTGGAACGAAGCCGTACGATTATTTGAATTTATAAAAGGTCTGCTGAATAAAATTCCGAATTTATCATTTAAAGTTAAAGCGCAGATTGAAGATTCGGCTTTTTCGGTGTCTTCAAATATAGCCGAAGGCTACTGCAGGAGATCATTAAGAGAAAATATTCAGTTTATAAACATTGCTCTCGCATCGATGGGTGAAAATTATTCACAAATATTTAATCTTTTTAATGCCGGCATAATCGAAGAAAAAGATTTTCATGATTTTGATACTATTCATTATAAACTGGAAAATATGCTGATCAGTTTCAACAAGTCGATGATAGAAAAATTAAAAAACGCCGGCGGTTGGAATAAAGATTATATGATCAGAGAAGTGTCGGAATATTTTATAAGTGAGTGAATCAAATAAATTTAATGTACATGCACTCATGCAACCATGCATTCATGCATTTTAAGCGGAAAATATAAACATTCAAATCGTTATAATATAAATGAGAGATTTAGTATACTACGATCTGGGCAGTGTTGACTACAAGCGCGCCTGGGATCTGCAGAAGGAAACTTCCGAGAAAAGGTACAGGGAAGAAATTCACGATGTGCTTTATCTTCTGGAACATCCGCATACCTATACTCTGGGCAAGGTAGCAGAGAAAGAGCATCTTGTAGGTACGGCGGAATACATGAGGAAAAATAAAATTTCCGTTTACGAGATAGACAGAGGCGGCGACAAAACGTACCACGGTCCCGGGCAGGTAGTGGGCTACCCGATTATTGATCTGAAGGACTGGAAGCAGGACACGCATAAATATCTCAGAGCGCTTGAAGAGACTATAATAAGGACCTGCGCATATTACGGGCTGACCGGAACCAGGGATCCGAAATATACCGGTGTATGGATAGAAGACAGGAAGATAGCGGCTATAGGAATCAAGGTAAGCAGGTGGATAACCATGCACGGATTCGCTTTCAACGTGAATACCGACCTGTCCTTATTTTCCGGCATAATTCCCTGCGGCATAGCCGATAAGGGAGTGACATCACTGCAGAAAGAATTGAAAAAAAACATAGATATACGAGAAGTTAAATCTCTGCTGGTTAAAAACTTCACGGAGGTTTTCGGTTATGATACCATGAACTCTCTTCCAAAAGAAGAGATAGAATCCCTTCATCTATCAAACAGTTAATCAAAGAAAGGTTTGTAATGGCAAAACGGAATTCATCAAAAAATGAAACGATTGTTAAAACCGGTAAGAAGGGGAAGGTTAATGATCATCTTTCCGACAGCAATAACGGAAAGGCGAAAGCGGCGGAGCAGAAGGAGGCCGGATCGAAAAAAGAATTGGGAAGCGATGAATTATTAAAAGCTCTGCGCCTGATGATTCTGGCGCGCAGCATAGATAATAAGGCGATGCGGCTGCTCAGGCAGGGAAAGACATTCTTTCACATAGCCGGAGCGGGGCATGAAGCTATACAGGCCGCAGTTACGCTTCAGCTTGACGCGAAGAAGGACTGGCTGTTCCCTTATTATAGAGATCTTACCATAGTAATGGGAACGGGAGTGACGCCGAAGGAATTTTTCCTTCAGTGTTTCGCAAAGGCTGACGATCCCTCGACGGGATCGAGGCAGCTTCCGTGTCATTGGGGACATACGGAAATTAATCTGCCGACGCAGTCGAGTCCTACCGGGACGCAGTTCTTAAACGCTGTAGGTACGGCGCTGGCAAGCGTAAAGACCGGAGTTAACAACGTAACGTACGTAAGCAGCGGCGAAGGCACCACGAGCCAGGGTGAATTTCACGAGGCGGTAAACTGGGCGAGCAGGGAAAAGCTGCCGGTGCTGTTCGTAATTGAAAACAACAAGTACGCTATTTCAGTCCCGGTAGGCCAGCAGAGCGGCGGAAAGGATCATTCGATAGCGGAAATGATGGCGGGGTACGACAATCTTTTCAGAGCTAAAATAGACGGAACCGATTACGAACAATCTTACAACACAGTAAACGAGGCTGTTCAGTATATAAAATCGGGAAAAGGGCCGGCTCTTATAGAAGCTGAGGTTGTGAGGCTGCTTTCCCATTCATCATCGGATGATCAGAAAAAGTACAGGGATCCGAAAGAGCTGGAAGAGGACAAGAGAAGATGCCCTATTGAAAAACTCGCCGGTAAGATGATAGCATCCGGAATATTGACAAAAGAAAAGTACAACTCGCTGAAAGCGGAAATCGAAGAACAGATCGACGCAGCCGCGGATGAAGCTTCAGAGCATGCCGATCCGAAGGCTGAGGACGCCGCCACACATGTATTCGACGAGAGCGGATTAAAAGATACCTTTGAATACGAAAAATCCCAGCCGTCGGGAAAACCTATAGTAATGGTAGACGCGATCAACCACGCTCTTCATGAAGAGCTGGAGCGGAACGATAAGATCTACATTTTCGGCGAAGATATTGCTGACAGCAAAGGCGGGGTGTTTACCGCTACAAAAGGACTGTCGACTAAATTCGGGTTCGAAAGAGTATTCAACTCACCGCTTGCTGAAGCGAGCATAGTGGGGGTAGCGACCGGAATGGCTATTGCCGGATTAAAGCCCGTAGTCGAAATTCAATTCGGCGATTACATCTGGCCGGCGTTCATGCAGTTTAAATCGGAGCTGGCCACGATGCGCTACAGATCGAACAACCAGTGGCACGCGCCCGTTGTGGCCCGTGTTGCCGTAGGTGGCTACATCCACGGCGGATTATACCACAGCCAGAACATAGAATCGATATTCGCCCACGTACCCGGAATATACATAGCTTATCCTTCCAACGCGGCGGACGCAAAAGGACTTCTTAAGACGGCATGCAGGCTTAACGATCCGGTGCTTTTCTGCGAGCACAAGGGATTATACAGGCAGAGCTTCGCGATGTCTCCTTCTCCCGACGCGGATTACCTAGTGCCTTTCGGGAAGGCGAAAGTTGTGAGAGAGGGAGAAGACATAACTGTAGTTTCGTACGGCGCATCTATGTGGGACTCCGTTATGGCGGCCAAAAGGCTTGAGGAAGAAGGCTACTCGGTTGAGGTGATAGATCTAAGAACTATAATACCTCTTGACGAGGAGACGATTTTCAATTCAGTTAAAAAGACCGGCAAGGTTATGGTAATTCACGAAGACAGTCTTACTGCTGGCTTCGGCGGCGAGGTAGCTGCAAGGATAGCCGACAGCTGTTTTACATATTTGGACGGGCCGGTAAAGAGATTAGCGGCGAAGGACTGCCATATACCGTATGCGCCTATACTGGAGAACGCGGTTCTTCCCAACCGCGAGGATATTTATAAAGGGATAAAAGAACTATTAGAGTATTAACAATTAAAAAGAAATCAGGAGCTTTGAAGATGGACGTTGTAATGCCGAAAATGGGTGAGAGCGTAAGCGAAGGCACTGTTATAAAATGGCATAAAAAAGTCGGCGACGCCGTGAAGCGGGATGAGATAATATTTGAAATAAGCACCGATAAAGTTGATACCGAGATCCCTTCGCCGTCGGACGGAGTAATTTCAGACATCCGAGTAAATGAAGGCGATACCGTTGAGGTCGGCACCGTAGTCGCCGTAATAGAAGGCGGAGGAACGGCTGCCAAGAAAGGTGCCGCTGAACCTGCAGCTGCGGAAGTGAAGCCGGAGCCCTCGGCGCCGAAGAAGGAAGAAGTTAAAGAAACCGCGCCCGCTCCAAAAGAGGAGCCGGCCGGGCAGCCAGCGCAGGCGGCCGGTGCGGCGGAGGCAGAGGGTGAAACGATTGAAATAAAGATGCCCAAGATGGGCGAATCGGTGATGGAAGGAACTATAATAAAGTGGCACAAGAAAGCAGGCGAGCAGGTTAAGAAGGACGAAACAATTTTTGAGATAAGCACCGATAAAGTAGACACGGAAGTACCGGCACCGTCTGCCGGAGTGCTTAGCGAGATACTGGTGGCCGAGCAGGAAACAGTATCGGTAGGCACGGTAGTAGCGAAACTGACTTCCGGTAAACCGGCGGCAAAAGAAGCTAAGCGTGAAGAATCTCCGGCTGTAATCAGAGCCGAAGAAAAAGCTCCGGTAAAACAGGAAGCGGCAGTTGAAGCATCATCGAGGAAAGCTGAAACTGAGAAAGCGGAAATGAAAGAAAGAGAGCCGAGAAACGGGTCTTCAAAATTTTTATCTCCTCTCGTACTTAACATAGCGAGAACTGAAAACATCAGTTTTGAGGAGCTGGACCGCATAACAGGAACCGGACAGGACGGCCGCGTTACGAAAAAAGATATACTGGGGTATATAGAAAACAAGGGCAAAGCCGCGCCTGCGCCCGAGGCAAGACCGGCAAAGTCCGAAACCGCGCAGGAAAAGCCGGCGGCACAGAGCGCGCCAGAATATAAGGAAAGCACTTTCCGCCAGATATATCCTTCGGGCGAAGTTGAGAATGTCCCGATGGATAATATACGGCAGAAGATAATGCAGCACATGATAAACAGCCGGGATACTTCAGTACATGTTTCAGCTATGCTGGAAGTGGACATGACCAGGATACACAATTTTATTCAGCGGAACAGGGATGAATTTCTGAAGAAGGAAGGGGTGAAGCTTACGTATATGCCTTTCATCGCTATGGCGTGCGTTAAAGCTTTGAAAGAATTTCCTCTGGTAAACGCGTCGATAGAAGGTTCGACAATAGTGAAGAAGAAATACGTTAACCTTGGAATAGCGGTAGCGGTTGAGCCTAACGGGCTTATAGTGCCCAACATAAAGAACGCCGACCAAAGGAACACGATGGGATTGGCAAAAGCAATTTACGACATAGCGCAGCGTTCGCGCAACAAGAAGCTTACTCCGGATGATATAACCGACGGCACATTTACTATTACAAACTACGGGGTCTTCGGAACCATATTCGGAACTCCGATAATAAACCAGCCGGAAGTCGCGATACTGGGAGCGGGAGCCGTAATTAAGAGGCCGGTAGTAGTTGAAGTAGACGGCGCCGACACAATAGCGATAAAGCCTATTATGGCTCTAACGCTATCGCACGACCACAGGC
>JBJKTB010000218.1:0-9643 GCA_046703345.1 Ignavibacteriaceae bacterium | reverse complement strand
AAACAAACCGGGGGAACATTATGTAACGGTGACGATAGACAGCGCGGATAATATAAATGAAATCTACAAGAATGATAACGCCGCATCGATAACTTTTAATGTGTACTCAAACTCGTACAGAACTCTGCATGTCGACAGATATTATGCCGCGTACGAAGGGCGCGTCCGCTTCCTGAATCCGGCTGCGGCTTCGGCCGGCGGCGCATTAATATTTTCATATGATACTTCAATGAGCTTCACTGCTCCGCAGCAGATGCAGATCAGTCAGGGAATCTTCTACACCGACGCCGCGCCTAATAATCTTATAAGCGGCAGGCGTTACTGGTGGCGAATGAAAACCCAGGGATCTTCACAATGGTCGCCGGTATATTCATTCAAGAATACAGGCGATGATTACAACTGGTATATAGACGCACCCATAGACAGCGTGAACGGCATAGACAGTATTAACGCCGGCTTCAACACTGCGGAAAACGCATGGCAGCTGAGCAGAACAGTAAATTATCTTAAGATTACGTCAGCCGGATCTGATGACGGTGAATTCGCATCCATGAGGTATAATTTAAAAGAGGCTATGCCGAACACTTATTATTGGGGAATATCAACCGCATTGATTGATACGGCGACTTTGCAGCCGTACGGATTTAAGTATTTTGTTTATCCCGCTTCAACTTCAACAGACTCCTTAATAACTTATTTAAATTCACTGCAGAACGGAACGGTAATAGCAATAACCGTATGCGCCGATGCCGCCCAATCTGTGCTTGGATATAGTTTAACCACGCCGGTACGGAAAGTTATTGACGAGTTCGGCAGTATATACGCAGACAGCGTAAAGTACCGTGAGTCGTGGTGCATGATAGGCCGTAAAGGCTCGCCCAGGGGAAGCGCGCTGGAATCTTATAAAAAAATATTCGAAGGTCCGGCGGTAATAGACACGAGCATATTCACGGTTTCCGATTCCGGCAGTATCGTATTCCCGGAGATTGGTCCTGCTGCGGCCTGGGACAGCGCCGATATTAAATTCAATCTGCCGGCGGGTTCGGAAGTAACGGCGCGCCCGTTGGGAATAAACAGCAGCGGAGCGGCAGATACGCTGCCGGCTTTTAATCTTTCGGGGGGCAAGGCCTCGCTGGGCGGAGTGAACGCGGAAAAATATCCCGGATTAAAATTGCTGTTAACGCTGCATGCTAACGCACAGCATGAATCGCCTAAAATTTATTCCGCCGCAGTTAAATACCGGCCGCCTGCCGAGCTGGGAACGAACTACCAGACCGCCGGCGTCTCAGCCGACACGATAGGCGCCGGAGGCACAGAAAGAATAAACTTCTCCGTCTATAACGCAGGAGGCTCGCCTGCCGACAGCTTTAAAGTTACCGTTGATCTGGGGATGCCGGATAATTCGAGAACTCAGATATTTTCTTCCTTGATTGATTCGATAAATCCGGGGAGCAGAAAAGAATTCAGCGCTGTTTATACTAACGAAGGACTGGGCGGCGCTTATTCTTTCTTCATAACAATAGACCCTGACAACAAGGTTAGGGAGATTTATAAAGACAATAATTTTTGTTCGATCCCTTTCTATGTTAAAGCCGATACTTCAAGACCGCAGCTGGATATAACATTCGACGGCAGGGATATAATCAACGGCGATTATATTTCCGCAGAACCTAAAATATTAATCACGTATGACGACAACTCGCTTTTGCCTGTTAGCGATACTTCTGCGGTTAATTTGTTCCTTAACGGTAAGAGAATCAGCTATCTGAATAACGCGTCGCTTCAATATGAGTTTACATCGGGTCATCCGAAGATGAAGCTAACTTATATGCCTAAGCTTAGCGACGGCGATTACACGCTGAAAGCGGCGGGAGCGAATCTTCACGGCGGGGCCGGTGATACATCAGCGGTTAGCCGGTCGTTTACAGTTTCAAACGAAGCGAAGCTTCTGGAGGTATATAATTATCCCGATCCGTTCCCCGGCGGGACTTACTTTACAATGAAGCTTCCGCAGATACCGGACGAGCTGAAGATAATGATATTCACAGTCGCCGGCCGGCTGGTAAGAGAAATTGTGAGGAACTCCGCGCAGCTTAATTACGACTTCAACCGGATATACTGGGACGGCAGGGATCAGGACGGAGATAAGCTGGCTAACGGAGTTTACCTTTACAAAGTAATATTAAAAAAGGGGAGCAAAACCGACGCGGTAATTAATAGGCTTGCCATCATACGGTGATATGATTTGGTTAACGGCCCGATACAAACGTAGAGACGCGGCATGCCGCGTCTCTACCGGATAATAATCAGAGGGATCAAGCGATAGATAAAATGTGATAATTACGAACAAACAATTTTTTATTCAACAAATTTTATGATTATTTTGGGGTAAAAAAACGAGAGAATCCGTATGAAAAAATTATTGTTCGGAATAGCGCTTCTTCTTTTTATATCAACAGCTTATCCGCAGATCGACCAGTACCAGTACCCCAGGCCCGGGCAGGGAAATATAGACGGGGGGCTGGGACTAAACTGGATTGACGGACAGCTTTACTACAGGCTGCACTTCTTCCCTGAACTGTCGCTTGGTAATTTCGGTGTGGGGCTTGATCTTAATCTGGACATCGACAAGAACGGCAACCTGCGCAAGGAGGATTACAACCAGTTATCGGATTACCTCAGCATAATAAGGTACATAAGATACGGCATGAAGCATGATCCGCTGTATATTAAGCTGGGCGCTCTCGATTATTATACACTCGGACACGGAAGCATACTGTACCAATATAATAACAGTCCTTCCATAGACAACCGGAAAATAGGACTGGTAACTGATATAGATTTCGGCGACTTCGGCTTTGAATCTATTTACAGTACATTCGCCGAAGCGGGAGTTGTAGGAATAAGAGGATATATAAGGCCTTTAAAATTTACCTCGCTGGGCGATGTGCCGATACTCGGAAATCTTGAAGTCGGAGGAACATACGCCGGCGACTTTAATAAATACTCCGGGATAGTCTTCGGGCCTTGGGGCGGCGCGCCGTTACCCTACCAAGAGAACAAGGGAAGTATGCAGATAGTGGGACTGGACCTGGGTTTGCCTATAATAAGATCAAGTCTGCTTGATCTTCAGCTTTACACCGACTACGCGAAGATAATCAATTTCGGCAGCGGAGTATCGGCGGGGATTCAGATAGATATGAACGGGCTCGGAATACTTAACGCGTCGGCTAAGCTGGAAAGAAGATTCAACCAGGCTCATTACATGCCTTCATACTTTAATTCCTTGTACGAAATACAGAGATATAACGGTGAGGCTTTTACCAGCAAGGCAACTCTTCTCGCAAATATTACCGATCCGGACAACGGAGTGTTCGGAGAATTGAGCCTTCATTTTATGGGACTGCTGGACGTTACCGGAAGCTATCAGAGACTCGACAAGACGCCTAACAGCGGCATACTTCACATGGTGGCGAATGTTTCACCGCAGGGATTCTCTCTTGTAGCCAGGGCGGGATACGACAAGCTTAACATCGGGAACGAATCTCAGCTTTTCAAGGTGGACGACAACTCGTATATGTATTTCGAGCTGGGATACAAGCCTAATCCTTACATGATAGTATCATTGAGATATAACTGGACCTTCACTCCCGTGCGGGATGCGAACAACAACATAATCGATTACAAGCCTCAGAAGAGAATCGAGCCGAGAGTTTCGTTCGTGTTTCCGTTCAGTGTAGGGGGCAACAATTAAAAATTCAAAATTAAAAATTAAAAATTGAAAATTGAATATGTCTGCATGGTAGGCAGGAATTCGAAATTAAAAATTCAAAAGAAAAGGCGTTGTGAATTTGCGGGGAGGGGACTTTAGACGGCTAAAACGCGGTTGAAATTTGCGGCCTTGCGGCAGGAAGGCAGTAAAGGGTTCCGGCCGCGAAGGCACAAGGGCACAAAGGCATGGTGATAGAAAAATTTTTTCTAAAATAACGGCTGTTTAGTAATAAGAAAGTCGGGAAAGGGCAGTGCTACATATCGTCCAATCTTAAAAGATATCTTCCAAATAGTTATAAGTAAATAACTTAACCCATCTAAACTAGAAACGCTTAACAATTTATTAACACAAGCGTAACAGTGGCGTAACACATCAATTTAATTTTCTCTCTAATATTACAGCGTTAAAAAAATCCGGTTGGCAAAAGCGGATTGCTGCAAAACATGAAGATTTTTATTTAACTAATCAACCAATAACAATTAAAAGAAAGAATTATGAAAAAATTTTTAACTCTTGTTTGTTCTTTGCTGATCTTCGCGGGATTAAATTACGCTCAAGATAAACCTGAGTATCCGAAGGTCAAAATACACGGATTAACGTTCGGCGACTTTTTCTACAACGCAAGCTCGTTTAACCCTGCCAATAAGGACATTAATGGTGTACGCATAAACAGAGTTTATTTTACCGGAGATTTTACTTTATCGAAACAATTCTCATCTAGATTTCGTTTAGAGACCGATCAGATAGGCAGCGGCGGCGGAAAGAATGAGTTCGGTGTGATGGTTAAGGACGCCTGGTTAAAGTGGGGCAATATTTTCTCGGGATCAGATCTTATATTCGGTATTTCGCCTACGCCGGCATTCGACGTATCAGAAGGCGCATGGGGACACCGTTATCTGGAGAAAACCATTATGGACCTTAACCACATAGTAGGATCCAGAGACATGGGTATCGACTTAAAGGGTAAATTTGACGAAAGCGGAACAGTCAAATACTGGGTAAAACTTGGTAATAATTCGGGCAACAGTCCTGAAGCTAACAAGTACAAAAGATACTACGGATTGTTGGAGTTCAATCCATCATCGAATCTTTTAATCACGTTATACGGCGATTACGCCTCTGCGGCTCCAAAGCTTGATCCGACAACCGGTACAACGGTTTCGAACAACGGTACGGTGGGCGCGTTGTTCGTAAACTACAAGCAGAAAGGTTCTTTCTCTATCGGTTTTGAAGGATTCATCAGATCTATACAGAACAACTATCTGCCTAAAGGCGGTTCACTGGAATCACAGAGCAGCAACGGCTTCTCGATCTGGGCATATGCTAATTTAAGCGAAAGCACACAGCTGGTAGCGCGTTTCGATAATTTTGATCCCAACACAAGCGCCAGCAACGACGGAACGTCCCTGATATTAGCCGGTATTCAGTTTAATCCTATAAAGAGCGTAAGCGTTACGCCGAATGTTGAAGTAGTATCGCATCAGGCGACGCCCGCTACAGGCGGCAACAAGAGCGACGTTACTCCGAGAGTATCGTTCTACTGGGAATTTTAAGAGGTTAAAAAATTATAAATTTATTTATATATTTAGGAGTTAAATTATGAAATTAAAGAACTTATCATTTGCTATACTAATAGCAGCGGTATCACTATTCGGCAGCACATCATTTGCACAGGTAAAACTAACCGGAGCGGGATCCACATTCGATTACCCGATCTTCTCCAAATGGTTTGATGCATACAATAAGATGACCGGCGTGCAGATCAACTACGCGTCGATAGGAAGCGGCGGCGGAATACGTCAGATTACCGAGGGTACAGTTGATTTCGGAGCTTCCGACGCTCCGTTAACGCCGGAACAGATGTCAGGCTTCCAGAAAGCAAGAGGCACCGAAGTAGTTCACATCCCGATCATAATGGGCGGTGTAGCGATTACATATAATCTGCCGGAAGTAGGGCAGGGTATAAAGCTTGACGGAACAACATTAGCCGACATTTATCTCGGTAAGATCACGAAGTGGAACGATCCGAGAATAGTAAAATTAAATCCGGATAAAAAAATGCCAAACAGAGCGATCTTAGTCGCTCATCGTTCAGAAGGCAGCGGAACAACTTTTATATTCACAAGCTATTTAACAAAAGTAAGTCCAGAATGGGCAAAGAAATGCGGAAACAGCACATCAGTTGACTGGCCGGTAGGATTAGGAGCAAAGGGAACAGAAGGAGTAGCTGGAATAATAGCGCAGACAAAAGGATCGATAGGATACATAGAGCTTGCATACGCAAAGCAGAACAACCTGCCTTACTGTGATTTGAAGAACAAAGCAGGTAATTTCATACCTGTAAATTTCAACACTGTCTCTGACGCAGCAGCAGGAGCGGCAAAGCACATGCCCAGCGATCTTAGAGCAGTTATTACCAATGCAGACGGCAAGAATTCTTATCCCATCAGCGGTTTTTCCTGGGTAGTTATTCCTAAGGATATAGCTAACCGCGCGCACGCAGAAGCGCTGGTTAAATTTTTGAAGTGGGCTGTTACGAAGGGACAGGCAGACGCTACGAGTCTTTATTATGCTCCGCTGCCAAAGTCGGTGCAGAAGCTGGATCTTGAAAAATTAAACAGTATAACCAGTAACGGAAAGAAACTTTAATTCCCCGATATTCATTTGGAAGGTTTAAACAAAAGCGAATCGTACGAGAAGATACAGGCATATTTTAAGAAGAGTAAAGAGAAGAAGACTTCTACCTTCTTAAATAAACTTCTCGGTAATAATAAACTCGGCGATATAATTTTCGAAAGACTAACACTGCTTTTTGCGGTGTTAGTCTTTCTGCTTGTTATATTCATGGCCTGGGAGATGTATTCCAATTCCTTACTGTCGATTAAACAGTTCGGTTGGAAATTTTTAATAACAACCACCTGGGACCCGTTCAACGAAAACTTCGGAGCGCTTCCGATGATTTTCGGTACAATGCTGTCTTCCTTTCTAGCGCTGCTTATTTCCATACCGTTAGGCTTAGGTGTAGCTATATTTTTAGCAGAGCTTGCTCCCGGCTGGTTAGAGAAGCCGTTGTCTTTTTTAACAGAGCTTCTTGCAGGCATACCAAGCGTGATATACGGGTTATGGGGAATATTCGTACTTGTGCCCTGGTTAAGGGATGTAGTAGAGCCTTTTCTTCAGAATGAATTTCCGAATTCACCTTTTTTCCAGGGGGCGCCTTACGGATACGGAATGCTGGCGGCAGGCGTAATATTATCCATCATGGTTCTGCCCATAATATCATCCATATCGAGGGACGTGCTTAAGTCGGTTCCCGATACGCAGCGGGAGGCGGCATACGCGCTTGGCGCGACAAAATGGGAGGTGACCAAGATAGTTCTGGGCAATTCAAGGTCGGGACTTCTAGGCGCAATTATACTCGGGTTCGGAAGAGCAGTAGGCGAGACGATGGCAGTAACCATGGTAATAGGCAACAGGCCGGAGATTTCGGCATCACTTTTAAATCCGGCATATACAATGGCCAGCACTCTTGCCAACGAATTTACCGAAGCGACATCGAATTTATATCTTAACGCGCTTATAGAGCTGGCGCTGGTGCTTTTCGTAATAACTATAATCATAAATATTTTCGCACGATTACTAGTATGGGGTGTTGAGCGCAGATGGAAATGATGAACAAAATAAACAAATTTACATTATACAGGAGAAAGACCACTAACGTGGTAATGCTTTCTCTGTCTTTCCTATCTGCTATAGTAACAATAGTTCCTTTAATCCTGGTGTTTTATTACACCATTTCAGCGGGATTGAAATATCTTAACATAAATTTCTTTACCAAGCTTCCGACACCTGTAGGCACGCCCGGAGGCGGTATGGTGAACGCGATATTCGGAACGCTTATACTAATTGGGATAGGGGGCGCGGTAGGTATACCGGTAGGAATTTTTACCGGCACATATCTTTCCGAATTCGGAAAGAATAAATTCGGCGCGACAGTACGTTTCCTAACCGATGTACTAAGCGGAATTCCATCGATAGTAGTGGGTGTTGTAGCATATACGCTTGTAGTAATCCCGATGAAGCATTTTTCCGCTTTGGCGGGCGGCATCGCGTTAGCCATTTTGATGATACCTACGATAACCAGAACAACAGAAGAGATGATAAAGCTCGTGCCGCACTCGTACCGGGAAGCGGGGCTGGCGCTTGGTATTCCTAAATGGAAAACCTCGCTGATGATAGTATTGAAGACCGCGTGGAAGGGGATAGCAACCGGAATACTCCTTGGATTAGCGAGGGCCGCCGGTGAAACCGCGCCTTTACTGTTTACCGCACTTGGTAACAGGTTCTGGTCGACAAACGTATTTCAGCCTATAGCGTCGCTAACTGTATACATATACGAGTATTCAGCCGCGCCGTACAAAGACTGGAATGATCAGGCGTGGACAGCCGCGCTGGTTTTAATAATATTAATTTCGCTGCTTAGTTTAATATTCAGAATTATAACACGGTCAAAATATAAGTCATGACGGAAATTGAAATGAAAGCGGCCGAACAGATCGAAGCCCAAATACCGTTGAAGGGAAAGGGAAACATAAAGGCTGTCAGCAAGATATCTGTGAAGGATTTATGTTCTTACTTCGGTAAGAACAAAGTTTTGAAGAGCGTATCGCTTGATATTCCGGAGAAGAAGGTAGTGGCAATCATAGGTCCTTCCGGCTGCGGCAAATCAACTTTCCTCAGGAGCTTAAACAGGATGCATGAAGTTGTGGGAGGGACTATAACGGGCAGCATACTGCTTGACGGAGAGGACATAATGAAAGCCGATCCGGTTTATTTGAGAAGGAAAGTAGGGATGGTTTTTCAGAAGCCGAATCCTTTTCCCACCATGTCGATCGCGCATAACGTAGTAGCCGGATTAAAGCTTAACGGATTCCGTAACAGAAAGGCGCTGAAAGAAATAGTTGAGAGGAGTCTGAAGCAGGCGGCATTATGGGATGAAGTAAAAGACAACCTTAATGCTTCCGGCGCGAACATATCGGGCGGGCAGCAGCAGAGATTATGTATAGCAAGAACGCTGGCGGTTAACCCGGAGGTTATATTGATGGACGAGCCGGCCAGCGCGCTTGATCCGATCTCGACCGCAAAGATTGAAGAGCTCATATTCGAACTGAAGAAAGACTACACGATAGTAATTGTTACGCACAACATGCAGCAGGCCGCAAGAGTAAGCGACTATACGGCTTTCTTCTACATGGGGGAGCTTATCGAATATTCCGATACCAAGAAAATGTTTACCGCGCCGGACAAGAAGCAGACTGAGGATTACATTACCGGAAGGTTCGGTTGACAAAACCACGGAAAGAATTCCGGCTTTGTTAATAACTTAGCTTACGCAAGGCGTCTTTTTTTATATTAAATTTGGGGAAACGGAATGATGGGGTGATGGAATGTTGGAATAATGGAGTGATGGAATAAAATTAAGATTCGAATATACAAATTATTTATTATTCCGGAAGAAACGGTATTTTGCGCAGGTTGAGTAAATAAAAAAATAATTTTAATAATATATCCGCCGGTGTTTTATGGAAAGACATTTTGAAAAAGAGCTTGAAGAACTGAAGACTATTTTGAATAAAATGGCTTCTCTGGTTGACGAGCAGGTTGAAAAGAGCTTTATGGATATGGAGAACGAAGAAGTAAGGCTTTTCAAGGAGATAAAGCAGCGAGACCGTGAAGTTGACGCCTATGAAAATCTTGTTATGACCAAATGCGAGAACCTTCTTGCCTTATACCAGCCGGTGGCTTCGGATCTGCGTTTCATATTAACGGCGATAAAGATCGACAGTCAGCTTGAGCGCTGCGGCGATATTG
>JBJKTB010000217.1:0-9882 GCA_046703345.1 Ignavibacteriaceae bacterium | reverse complement strand
CTTAAGTCGGAGCAACTGAGTTATAAAACCGGTTTCGAATCGGAACAGGAACGCATAAAATGGTATGACCGCGAAGACCATAAACTGTTTGATGTCTGCGCCGACGACCACTGCCAGCGCTATCAGGGGGTAACCAAGGTGTTTACCGAAGTTGCCAGGCAGGCAGTTAAACAAACCAGCGGAGTTGTTCTTGTAAGCGACGGGAAAATTTGCGATACGCGCTACTCAAAGTCGTGCGGCGGAATTTCAGAGTCGTTCGAAAATGTGTGGGAACCTGTCAAATACGATTATCTTTCTTCAGTTGTTGATTATAAATTTGAACCTGAAAATTACGATGTGGATTTTTCTAAAGAAGTTAACGCTGACAAATGGATAAGAAGCAATCCGCCCGCTTTCTGCAATTCTCACGATAAAAAAGTCCTCTCGCAGGTATTAATGGATTACGATCAGGAGACGACTGATTTCTACAGGTGGGAAGTAAGCTATACTCAGAAAGAAATTGCAGATCTTATAAATTCCAAAAGCGGCATAGACTTCGGCGATATAATCGATCTTGTTCCGGTTGAGAGAGGACTTTCCGCCAGACTCATAAAACTGAAAATAGTCGGTTCAAAGAAAACGCTTACTATCGGCAAAGAACTGGAGATAAGAAGAATACTTTCTTCAAGCCATTTATACAGCAGTGCATTCGTGGTCGACAAAATTGATATACAGGACGGCGTGCCTCAAAGATTTCTTTTAACCGGCGCAGGGTGGGGACACGGAGTCGGTCTCTGCCAGATAGGCGCCGCGGTTATGGCCGCCAAAGGATATCAGTTCGATGAAATTCTGGTTCACTATTTTAATAACGCTAAGTTGAAGAAGATCTACTGAAAATCCTAAGATGAAAGTATTATATTCTTGTTTGTCGAAGAGCTGGGGCGGGATGGAAATGTTTACGCTCACCGCGGTAAAACAGCTTCTCAAAAGAAATATTTCGGTAGAGCTTCTCTGCATAGCCGAGTCCAGAATTCATATTGAGGCGAATAATATCGGAGCCATAATTCACCCGGTAAAAGCCTCGGGCTATTTTCATCCCTTCAGCACTTTAAAATTAGCCAATCTTATCCGGCGCGGAAGATACGATGTTATTCATACACAGGCTTCCAAAGATTTATGGCTGCTTGTGCCTGCTCTTAAACTGGTTAGTAGCAGCTCCCCTCTCATCCTTACAAAACAGGTGGGATCTTCGGTAGTTAAAAAAGATAAGCTTCACAGATGGCTTTACGGAAGGCTTACGTACGCGCTTGCCATCAGCCGTGTTATAGTTAAAAATTTAATAGATACCACGCCCCTTCAGCCGGATAAAATTCTTCTTATGCATAACGGAGTAGACACCGATGTTTTTGACCCGGATATTATTTCGGGAGATAAAGTCAAAGAAGAATTAGGGATACGCGATAACGAAATTGTACTGGGAATGCTCGCGAGGTTCAGCCCCGGTAAAGGGCATGAAGAATTCCTAATCGCCGCGAAGATCCTCAGCGAAAAATACGATAATCTCAAATTTCTGGTTGTGGGCGAAGCGAGCCGAGGCGAGAGCGCGTATGCTGAAGCGATTAAAAATAATGCAGCGGAGCTAGGACTCAACAATCTTATCTTTCCCGGTTTCAGAAGCGATACTCCGCAAGTGCTTGCCGCTATGGATATATTCGTTTTCCCTTCCCACGGCGAGGCTTTCGGAATAGCTTTGGCCGAAGCGTTATCTATGGGCAAGCCTTCGGTTTGTTCCAATACTGACGGTGTGCTTGACATAGCAGTTGATAATGTTACTTCATTTCTTTTTGAGAACAAGAACGCGGAGGACCTGGCTTCCAAAGCAGAAAAACTTATATCATCTCCCGAAACAAGATTAAAGTTCGGGCGGGCTGCAAGACAAAGAGCCGTAGAGAATTTCAGATTGGACGTACTCACCGGAAAAGTCATAGATATTTATAATTCTGCCGTTAAAAAATAACTACGGCTGTTTCCCGACATTAATTTATTATCACACCGGTTATTTCCTGTAATTAAATGTATAGTATTTCGTGTACGGGAAATGCGTAATAGAATGAAGGCGCGTTTCTTTGTATCTTCCTTTCATTATGATTAATTTTATCATCTAAATATTTATTTAGAGGAAAGATAATTATGTCGAAGATTATAACTGCATTTTTACCGTTTAGCGGAAACGATTTTACTTCCGAAACGGTAAATGAATTAAATAAAACCGGCCTGGTCGAAAAAATTTACCTTATTACTCAAAGCGAGATCGCGGATAAACCGGCAGGCTGCGAAGTACTGAAATCAGATTCTTTGTTCGGTAGCAGTGCTTTAAAAATGATTAATGAGAAAACCGCTTCCGGATACGCATTATTCCTTACTCAGGATACATTAATTAATCTCGGTCAGTTTGCCCTGGAAAGATTTATATACGTTGCCGAAGCTACCGGAGCGGGAATGCTCTACTCGGATTATTACGAGATTAAAGGCGAAGAAAGATCCTCCCGCCCGGTTACAGATTATCAGATCGGCAGCGTGCGCGATGATTTTTCCTTCGGTCCGCTTTTATTTTTTACCAAGCATGCATTGGCTGAAGCGGTAAAAGAAAGCTCCGCGGATTATAAATTTGCCGGATTATATGATACACGCCTTGCTGTTTCCAGAGACTACGCGGTTTTTCGTATTCCGGAGTTTCTTTACTCTACTATAGAAACCGATGTGCGCAAATCCGGAGAGAAGCTTTTCGATTATGTAAATCCCAGGAACAGGGAAGTTCAGATAGAAATGGAGAAAGCAGCTACCGCACATCTTAAAAAAATCGGCGCGTATCTTAAACCCGAATTCGAAAAGATAAAAGACGGTGATGAAAAGTTTGAGTTCGAGGCAAGCGTTATCATTCCCGTAAAGAACAGGGTGAAAACAATAGGCGACGCAGTGCAGTCCGTTCTGAGCCAAAAAACTGATTTTCCTTTTAACCTCATAGTTGTGGATAATCATTCTACGGACGGGACAACTGATGTATTGAAATCTATCGCGGAAAAAGACAAGCGGCTTATTCATATAATTCCGGAAAGAACGGATCTCGGAATAGGCGGCTGCTGGAATGAAGCTGTTCACGACGCCAGATGCGGCAAATACGCAGTCCAACTTGACAGCGACGATATTTATATCGACGGCGATACGCTTCGTAAGATTGTGGAACTTTTCGGAAAAGAAAAATGCGCTATGGTAGTGGGCTCTTATAAACTTACCGACTTTAAGCTCAACGATCTTCCTCCGGGAGTTATCGATCATAAAGAATGGACGCCCGACAACGGCCGTAACAACGCGTTAAGAATAAACGGACTCGGCGCCCCGAGAGCTTTTTATACCCCGGTTCTCCGAAAAATAAAAATACCTAACGTAAGCTACGGCGAAGATTACGCGCTCGGACTTGCGATTTCGCGCCATTACCAGATAGGCAGAATTTATGAACCTCTTTATGTCTGCCGCAGATGGGAAGGCAACAGCGATGCGGCTCTATCCGTTGATAAACTTAATTCTTACAACCATTACAAAGACAGAATCAGAAGCATAGAAATACTTGCCCGGCAGAGATTGAACGCCGCAAAGTAGCTGCCTGATGCAGAATGACAAAATGAGAAACAGAGAAATACAGAAAGCACTGGATAAAATACTATTTAACGATGAGCGCGCCGACGCATTTTTAGCAAAGCTAGATTACGGCAGCGCTGCAAAAATTCTTCTTGAGCAGCAGCAACGGTCATGGCCCCAGCTTGCGGCCGGATACGATTCTCTGAAGACCGTACAAACCAAGTCATTGGAGTTTGACGGCTATGAGATAAAAGTACAGTTTAATCCCGGGAGAATTTTCTCTAGTTCGGCCAAAGTGGATGCGGCTTCCATCAAAAATAGAAAATGCTTTCTGTGTTTCGAAAACCTGCCGTCGGAACAGAAGGGTATTCTTTACGGACAAGATTATCTGATCTTAGGCAATCCGTTTCCCATCTTTCCGGAACATTTTACACTGCCGAATATAAATCATTTCCCGCAGGCCGTTAAAGGTTCTTTTGCAAAGTTTCTTTCGTTCGCGAAAGATATGTCCAAACATTACACGGTTTTTTATAACGGTCCGAAGTGCGGTGCCTCGGCGCCGGATCATCTTCACTTTCAGGCCGGCAACAAGTTCTTTATGCCGCTCGATTCCGAATTCGGATCATTGAAGAAAAAGTTCGGCGAAATTCTTTTTGAAGACGAAGGGATGTCGGTTGCCGGAATCGACGACGGTTTGAGAAGATACATTTCGATTGAAGGAGACGGTGAGCAGTTTATTAAAAAGATTTTCGAAAAGTTTTACGGGATATATCAAACTCTTACAAAGACTGCCGAAGAACCGATGATGAACATCTTGGCCTCTTACCTGCCTGAGGAAGGCTGGAGAGTTATTATATTCCTCCGCAGCAAACACCGCTCATCGCATTATTTTGCGGAAGGGGAGGATAATATACTTCTCAGTCCGGCTTCGGTTGATATCGGAGGAGTATGCATTACTCCTCTAGAAAAAGATTTTAATAAAATCACGAAAGATAAGCTCATCGAAATATTCAGGGAGATCTCCATCGGCAAAGAGTATTTTGACTACGTAAAGACGAGCTTGAAGAAATAAAATCGTCCATATTAAATATCTTTTAAATGGCAGTTTTATTCTGCGGCCGTAATTATTTCAGAGATAAATAAATATTTTAGTCTGCTTCGGTCTCAGCCTTTGCTCATCAGATCGCCGAGAAAAGTCATGTTGTTTGATGAAGAGTTGGAGATAATAATTTTTATAATTGCCGTGAGCGGAACGGCGAGCAGCATTCCCACAATTCCCCATATATAACCCCAGATAAGAACTGCCAGCAGAATCAGCAGCGGATTTAGATTAAGTCTTTTTCCGATAACAGAAGTCTCTATTATGTTGAAGAACAGAGTTTGAATGGCGCCGATTACCAGCGCTATTATTAAAGCGTAAGTAATTGATTCGTACTGAAGCAGCACCATCACTACAGGCAGAACGAGAGCCGCCGCCGATCCTATGGTCGGAATAAAATTAAATATGAACACGAACAATCCCCAAATTATGGGAAAGTCCACGCCGAACAGCGCAAGAAAAACCGCGGATATTACACCGGCTGATAAATTAACGGCTATCTTCAGAACGATGTACCTTTGTATTTGTTCTGTAATCGCCCTGAAAGTGTTGGCCAGCTTTTCTTCTTTAGCATGTTTTTCCATATTAAGCTTATCGCTGAGCCAGTGATCGAAATCGGGATTATTGCTATCTTCGGCGGGTTTGTATTTCTTCTTAATCTTCTTCAATTCGGGTTTAACTTTTTTGAAGACGAACCTGTTCTTAATCGCTTCGTAAATCGTCTCATGCCCCGTAACAACGAATATGAAGAAGAAAATAACAAAGAGTACGTTTCCGAGAAAAGTAAATGTGGAAGTAAATATTCCTCCGGCAAGCAGCTGGTAATCAATTTTTGAAATTATGCGCTGTATTGAAAAGTGTCTGAAGAACGGATCTTTTATCTTTAAAGATACGGCGGCTGTGCTTACTATGTGGTTAAGCTTATTAAAGTAAATAGGAGCCTGATCGCCGAACCTTATAAACGCGCCCACTATAAATGATGAGATTCCCCAAACGAAAATTCCCATTATAAAGATGTCGAGCAGAACGACAAGTATGAGAGGGATCTTCTTCCCGACAAGGTAATCGTTAAGCGGGGAAAAAAGAAAATATAGGAAATAAGCTATTACGAACGGGATAAATATATGGGCGAGTTCCTTAAGCACCAGGGCTATTACGGTAAGTCCGATTATGCTGATGAAGAACTTTACCGACTGATCTATATTTTTTCTGCCTGCCATGGCAATACAGGTTAATGTTGCTGTTTATATTAGAATGACGGATTTATAAGTCCGGACGGCGTTTGCGGCGAAGTTAAAAGAAATTTAAAGAGTTCCCATCTTTTTTCCGGATTGCTTTCTGTGCCGCCTTCGCGCTCGATGTAATTTTTAATTATATCCTGCCCGAGATTGCAGTTGATCACATAGCTGCGGTACTTTTCTATAAACCTCAGTCTCTGCTTTGCTTGTTCTGCAGTCATAAGTCCGAATTTCTCCAGAAAATTTACTGCTTTTTCCGCGTCCCATCTGCCGTCAAGAAAATTACGGGCCGCTTCGTTGCCAGAGTAGCTGAGCTGCTCGGTTAAGCCGAGGACTTCTTCGTATTTATCGGCGAGCGACGTGTCTATGCCCGCCAGAGGAAACAGAACTTGTTTTTCGAATTCTGCCTTCTCTTTGCCGGGAAATATCATTCGTATACCGAAGTTAGCCGTGCCTTCGGCTATAAGCGACTGAGGACTGAAAAGAGGATAAACTGTGTATTCCATCCATCCTCTTCCTTTAACAAGTTTTTCCTCTAGGAGAGAGTTGTAAACATGATGACCCGGATATCCTTCGTGCGCGGCAAGGTCTACCGCTCTGTCTATGTATACGGGAAGATCGGTGTTTATCTGAATGAGGCTGAAGTAATCTCCCTTATACCAGTTATAGCCGCTCCACGGTTTATCGGTAACGTATTCAACTTTAAACTTCTCGCCTTCGGGCAGAGCTATATGATCGAGAGTTCTCTTCCGGCATTCTTTTATTGCCGCATCGAATACCGCGTTAAGCTTGTCTTTGGGTATTATAAAAAGTTTTCTGAATTCCCTGTACTTAGTAATTACATCCCCGCTGCCGGGAAGTATTTTATTCAGTTTGTCGAGAACCGATTGGAAATATTCCGCGTCATGAGCCGGTGCTACTGCGTCGTAAAGCGCTTTGCTTTCCTGATCGAAAGATAACGTACCGCCTTCCATCATGAAGATTTTAGCTTTCACCGCAAGAAGCTGTTTGTAGAGATAACGGTAACGAAGTGTTTGCATCTCGTCGGCTTTGTAATTTTTAAGCGCGTCGAGGCGGTTAAGCAGCGAATCGGTTTCTGCGCTGCATTCCTGCTTAACTTTTAAAGAATCGGAAGCGGTTATTAATGTATCTTTTGTTTGCCAGCTTTCCGGTCCGTAATATGCGTCCACAAAATCGCCGTCAAGCTGTCCGGCGCGAAGAACAAGCTTCACGTAGTTTTCTGCTATATCGTTCATTTTCCTGTCCAGTCCGTTGGTTTTATCATGTCTTTTTTCCCCGCATGAAGAAAATACTGTCGCCGTTATTAAAATTATAATAAAAAATTTCAGCTTCAGTAAAAATATTTATCCGATCTTTACCGCATCTTCTGCGGTCGTTTTATTTTTGTGAGCGCTGTTTACTCGATTCGAAAAAGAATTTTACCGCGAGACCCGCAAATACGGCGCAGAGTATTGCCATTACTAATTGAGAAGTTAAAATAATTAAATCGTCCGGTTTTGATTTTTCGTTTATCCCGGCAAGTACCCTCATGCCGGAACCGAGGAATCCCAGCAATGTTAAAACGGCGGCGGCCTGTGTGGCTCTTTTCAAATATTTTTCGTCCAATGCCGCATAGCCTAAAAGCAGCAGCGCAAGTCCGAGTATGCCCGGAATAATTACCGCGGATTCGGTGCTTCCCGTACCCATGAAACCGAGTACGCCGAGCAGTATGTGCGCAATTCCGAAACCCATCGCCGTTTTCGCCATTATAACCTCATGCTTTTCTGCCTAAAAGGGACGGTAATTATAACCGAAAAATAGTAATATTTTAATTGAAACAAATTTGAAAGAACAAACCATAACACGTCCGACTTAAAATTAATTTTAACTTAACATTGCCGGTTTTATTGAAGATAAATTTATCCGGCATTATTAAGTAGTGTTGTTATCATTTCAATTTCAGTATCCGGCTTCCGATCGGCGGAACCGTAATTTTAAGGATGCTGTCGCTTATTTCAGTACTTCCGCCTTTAATTAAATCATCCGCTTTGCGGAGCTTGTAAATTGAGGGAAGCTTAATGTTCAATTCTTTAGCAGCCGCACTTTTATTCAGTGCTACTAGTACTCTTTCGTTCATGTCCGAGCGGAGATAAACGTAACAGCTTGAATCAGCAACGAGAGTCTGAAAGTCGCCGTACCTTAGAGCCGGATTATCATCCCGCAAATTAATTATCTTTCTAACATCGTTTAAGGTTTCCTTTTCCCATATCGTCAGCTGGTTTCCGAACCTCATCATCCTGCGGTTGTCGGGATCGGCTGCGCCAGTCATACCGAACTCATCGCCGTAATCTATTACCGGGATGCCGGGAGTAGTAAGTAAATAACTCAGATACAACTTCAGCTTTTCGTAACTCGACTCGTGTTTCACCTGAGGCGGATCTTTCCATCCTATCTCAGAGGCGTTGTCGCCGTCAAGCGGAACCTCGCCGTCTGCAAAGGCCATGAAGCGCACTTTATCATGGCTGTCCATTATGTTGCCCATCAGATTGTTCACTCCGTAAACGGAAAATGATTTGTGAAGCTCCTCGTCTAAAGCCGAGAAAGAAGAATTTTCTTTTAAGAAGGTGGGGATTGCTACATCGTACACGTTAAAATTAAACTGCGCGTTAAGCTGTCCGTTATTTATGTAGGAGGATACCAGGCTGTAGCTCCCGAAAGTCTCGCCGATCTGATAAAGCTTTTTGTGTTCGGGGATCTCGATCTCTCTTTTAAGTTTCTTTGTAAGCAGTCTCCAGAACACATTGGGGACGTGCTTCACCGCATCGTGCCTGAAACCATCGGCACCGGTTTCTTTTATCCACCACACTGCGTTATCGGTCATCGCTTCCCGTGCAGCCTTCGAATGAATATAATCGAATGTCGGCAGGTATGAATCAAACCATGTGGTGAGCCTCTGCTCATCCCACAGTCTAAGATTCATGCGGCCGTCGGGAAGATAAAAGCTTCCGAACCAGTCGCGGTGCTTAATATAAATCGGATTTTTAATGAATACATGATGGGCCACATAGTCAAGCAGCACTTTCATCCCGTGTTTATGGGCATCGGCAACAAGTTCTTTAAGAAGCTTCATGTTTCCGAAATGCTCTTCAACTTTATACGAGTGAAGCGGCCAGTATCCGTGATAGCCGGTATACAATCTGTGCGGGGGAGGAGTTTCTTTGTATGCGCTGTCGGGATTGTCTACAACCGGCGAGAGCCATAAAGTGTTTACTCCAAGGGAATCGAAGTAACCTCCGTTTAACTTGTCTATTATTCCTTTCAGATCTCCGCCTTGATAATTGGCCTTAACGGAAAGCCCGGGAAGTACAACAGGTTTGTCGTTGCTTTTATCGCCGTCGTAAAATCTGTCGACCAGAATTGAATAGATTATCTGATCCTGCGGTGTAACCTGTTTGTCGAATCCAGCCGGTTTACCGTTCAACATTACAACTTTCTGAATGTTGGAGAGCTGGCCGCCTCTGTTAACCGCAAGTCGTATGGTAATATGTTTTTTTAAATCTTTGCCGGCAAGTGAAACATCTATTTTGCTGCCATTAATACTTATCATTCGTTCGGGTATTTTTTCGTTGTCTTTCAGTCCGATCAGATCGCCTTGAATAACAGGTTTGTTGTTTTCCTGATCTTCAAAATAAAACGATAAAATAGTTTTATTTTTTTGCACCGATTTACCGAGTATGTGAAGATAGAATTTACCCGTATGCCTCGGTTTAATGTTTATCAGGGAATTGAATCCGCCAAGACCGTTAGGGACGCTTACTGGATTTGACGGATCAAGTATCTCCTTCCCGTCAACGAAAAATTTGTACTGGTACCTTCCCGGTTCAAGCTGCACGGTTCTGCAGTATGCGCCGTTCTCCTTTTTCATAGGAA
>JBJKTB010000216.1:0-3623 GCA_046703345.1 Ignavibacteriaceae bacterium | reverse complement strand
ACGGATGGCATACTTCCGATTATAGTTACATATTGTGCAGAACTCTTGAAGGATAGCCGACTTCTCAGCTTTTGTTGCAGAGAAATAGCGTTTCCTGATCTCCAAAAGATATTCCTTTTTAGCCTTGCTGCTCATAATAACTCCAAATAATTTGGGTTACCTATATTATGACGCAACGACTATTTTGTCATCTGGCTATGGTTACATTAATTTTGGCGCAATGCGTCTCAACACCGCCCCTTTTCTCTTCCTTGTTTATCGATTAAAATTTGGTTATCTATAGAGCGTAAATCCGGCTGTCGGGGAAATCTTCTTCTTCCTGAACGCAATGGGCACTCTCTCCGCCTGACTGACGGCCGTTTAACTTAATAGGGAAATATCTATTCGCGTCTGATGATTCTAATTATTTTTCCGTATTAAACTTGGAGTTTCTGAGAACTTTAAAACAAAATAATTTTGAAAGGGGTAAATATGTTTCAGAATTTCGGCACTGGCGAAATCATAATTATTGCGCTCATCATTCTTCTTCTCTTCGGTGCGAAGAAAATTCCGGAAATGGCTAAAGGAATAGGTAAAGGCATAAAAGAATTTAAGAAGGGAATTAATGAAGTGGAAGAAGAAATAAAAAAAGACGGTAAAGAAGACAAAAATTAAGATCTGCTCTGCAAATCGGAACACTGTATGCCATCATTAAAGAGATAATATATGATTCCGAAAGTTTGCCTATGTCTGACATCAACTTTAAAGTCAATTTAATAATCCCGTTCTGTCTCTTGACTATAAATCTCTGTTCTGCTCAGGACAGTTCGGGATTGCTTCCTGCAAGTAAAGATTCGTCGGTAAAAACAAATACCTTCGCCAAATTTCTTTTCGGAGCGGCCGAGGTTCATCTCATTTCGGTATCCCGATTGGATTTTTTAGAATTCGGAAGATCTTTTTATTCCGATGTTCCGCCGCAGGAAGAAGAACTGTCTAAAGTTTCCTTTTATCCGAAAACTTTTAAAAAAAGTTTGTCCTTAATGCTCACCGATCAATATAAAGAACGTTTTAAATATGATTTAGGCACAGTAGGGCAGTGGTTGGGATTAGCTAAAACTTGCTTTGCGATTATTCTGGCGATACTTTCCCTTTAATACTTTGTTTTAAAAGCTCCCCCGGCTTAAACCGCTAAAACTTCCGGAATAATAATCTGAATATTTTTCTTACTATTCCTTTTTTTACATGCCGGTCCTCCGTATTAAGAAATTCCATAATAATGCGAGCTGCTTCCGGTGTTCGCAGATAGCCGAAAGATTTATGCGGATTTCTGAATCCGTTGGATTTATAATTGTTGCGAACTGTCTGATCGAAAACCGAAACTCCGTTCGAATTTTTTTTGTAAATATCTCCGAGCTTATGGTTAATAGCAACCTGGTCTTCAAGGTCCGATAGGTTATACCAGCGGGAAAGGATATCGGGAGGAACATTCCTTTTATCATATCCGCCTTTTTGTACTTCTTCGTTGTATTTATGCAGAACATATTTCTGTCCGAGCGGCGATCCGGCAGTAAGAAGCGTGTCTATTTCCCATCTGCCCGGAAATTCCGTAAGTGCGTCATGAAGAATAAGCGAACCCATGGAATGCGCAATAAATAATATTTTTCTGCCTTTGTATTTGCTTAATGTCTCCGCGCATCTCTCAATAATAGCTTTTCTTACCGGAATAAGTTTATTCTTGTATCTGACGAGCTCCTTTCCGTAATAACGCTCGAGATCACGCATGTGGAGATGTATAAAAAGCTCGGTAAGCGATTCGTTATCCAGCGAAAGAACTCCGTTTACTATTATTCTGTCGTAATATCTTTCAAGATACTCAATCGCCTTTGTCCGGAAATTTAATTGCTCGCGGTTGTTCACCTCGGTTTCAGCTGCGTATCTTTCGCTGAGGAAAAGCGGATCTTTCCTGTCGGTTATGCCGGGATCTAAAGGTTTTGGATGAAGTATATCCGCCCAGTAAATAAGCTCAAAATCATAACGGCTCAAAGAATGCCCGCTGCTTCTCAATCCTTCATCAATGGACTGCCTCCACCATTTCTTAAGAAGATCATAAGACGGCTTGTTGCCTAGTCCGTGAATGCCTATAATTATTTTACGCATCGCCGTGCCGACCAATTTATCGGTTTATTTTATTGGATAATTTATTAAAAATATATTTAAAAGTATCTCGGCTTGTCTCCGCTAAATATGAATGGAATTGAATGTTGCAACATATTGAAATTAGGAAAGCTGTTTGTATCGTGGTGTTCATGATTACAAGGTGCTTCACCCGATGCTTGATTATATGGCGGATTTTCTCATTCTAAAAATTTTTATAATAAACTGCCGGCTGATTACTTAGAATTATGGTTTCATCCGACAAGTTATTTTTTCCTGTTTAATCTGAGTTTTACGGAGTTAAGGAGTTCCTTCGCCTTATAAGGTTTAAAGATGTAATCATCCGCGCCAAGATTCATGCTGAATCTGAAAAAATCCTTATCGGTCTTCGCTGTTAGGAATATAAAAGGTATTTGAGGCGACTTAAATATTTTATTTACCTCATTAAACACTTCATGTCCGCTTATACCTGGCATAACAATATCGCAAATTATCAGATCGGGTTTTTCGTTTGAAATCATGCTCAGCCCTGTTTTACCGTCAGCCGCGCATTTTACTACATAACCCTCTTCTTCAAGCAGAATTGTCAAATTTTTTCTAATCTCTCCGTCATCTTCTATTACAATTATCTTTTCTTTCATTTATAATCTCATACTTATCTAACCGGAAATTAATTATTAAAATAATTCTTCGTGAATGTTTAATAGTAAGTTCGGGATGGGAAAAAATCTGTTGGGAACTGTGAGGAATTTACATCTGCAGCAAAGTATAACATTGTGATTCCCAGGAAATTAATAACCGGTTTTTGAAACTGATATCCAACTGTCTCATCTTCCCCGGTAACATATTTAATACTATAAAATTTCACGAATTTAATAACCCCCAAGATAAATTCTTTGCTTTTGGCAAAAGTTTATCGTGTATTAATTTCAGCGGTAACTTCAACCATTTAGTCTAAATTATTACACCTTTTCTTTTCAAATTGCATGAAGGAATTTCTTTTTAATATAATCCTTCAAATTACTTTAACATATTTTACAAATTAATAAATATATTGCCTTATTCAATCGCCTCACGGAATAAATATTACGGATGTGGTTCAAATCAAGCATGTTAATGCTTCACCGCCGCCACTTTTATTAACGTCATATAGAATAAAAAGTAAGACAGCTCAGCTTTTATAGTAGGCTTAGTACTCCATATCCTATATGCTTTTGTTATTTGTTTTCTCGATGTCCAGTTAGATATGCTTTTCCATGTTTACTGCTTCACGATCTCGGTGTTTCAGTGTGTCTTCATGAATTTATTTTTAAGCCCGGCCTTCTTCTGAAGAAAAAGGATATTAGGCTTCTTTCTTGCACCGGCTGTAATTTTTTTAACTTAGCTGATGAATATTACTTTAGGATAGTCGGTGTTTGTAATAAAAATGAAAGTACTTCCGGACGATCTTCCTGTCTCGTATATAATGTTCACTTCTCAGTCCTTAATAC
>JBJKTB010000215.1:0-4564 GCA_046703345.1 Ignavibacteriaceae bacterium | reverse complement strand
TAGACGCAACCAACAACTGGTGGGGGGATCCTTCCGGACCTAGTATATCTACAAACCCAGGCGGCTTAGGAGACTCGGTTAGTACATATGTAAATTACAATCCTTGGAATACAGGAACTGCTTCTGTATATATGACCGATCAAACTTCGGTTACAGGCGCAACATTTAATATGCCGGTATATATTATCGCTAACGGAAACAGCTTCAGTACGTTGCAGGGTAAATTTACCTATGATACTACAAAACTATCGTTCCAGAATGCCGTATACGGTTTAGGAACGCTGATCAACAGCGCAGGTTGGACGGTTTTCTTCAGCGAAACAACTCCGGGTACAATCAGTTTTGCTGGAATCGGATTAACCCCAATTAATTCGAATGGATTATTATTTAGTCTTAGTTTCACGATTAAAGACGGTTTATCCGGCACATCTACTATTACCGGAAATAACGCAGACTTCATGGCTGACGGAAGCCAGATCTTCGGTACTTCCGGCTCGTTTACCGGAACAGTTACATATAGTCATATCAGCACCACATACCTCAGAGGCGATGTAAATCTTGACGGATCTGTAACTCTGGATGACGCTTTATTATTACAGAACAAGATTTCCGGATCAGCACTTAACACGCTGTCGGATCTTGCTAAACAGAACGCAGACGCTGATTTAAGCAGCGGTGATCCTTCTACCACTGTACCGTCGGATACTTCGTTGACAGCACTTGATGTGTCGGCGATTTTACAGTACGTTACAACCGGATCATGGCCAGCTTCTGCTACTCCAAAATTAACATTACCGACTATGCAGTTCGCTAATGCATCTGTAGGCTTAAATCAACTCCTTCATCTTCCTATATCTGTTGATAATGCTACAGGAGTACAGACTCTTGAAGTTACGCTTACTTATGACTCACAAACGATGAATTATCAAACTTTTGCGCAGCTAAAACTTAATAACGGCGACCTGCTTGATGCACAAAAAGTATCCAACGGTGTTGTCAAGTTTGTTTACGTTGCTAAAACTCCAAGTACCGGTAATATACTTCCAGGTGAGATAATTCTTAAATTAAATAACGGTGTTCCTACCTCTGGAAGCGTAAATACAACTTACAGGATAAACGGCGGTGCTGTTAAAACCGGACCATCATATGTATTCGGTGTTACTGCTGTAAATGACAAGAATACAATTCCAAAGGAATTCTCTGTCGACCAGAATTACCCGAATCCTTTTAATCCGACTACAATGATTCAGTATGCTTTACCAAAAGCTTCTGTAGTGACGATTAAGATATACAATATGCTCGGTCAAGAAGTTAAAACACTAGTGAGCGGTGCGGTTCCTGCCGGTGTGCACACTGTGCAATGGAACGGTGATAACAATCTGGGTGAGCATGTTGCCAGCGGAGCATACATTTATAGAGTAGTAGCCGGTCAGTATACGAAAACAATGAAGATGATTCTATTAAAGTAATACTCTAAAGCCTTGATGATTAAAACTCTTCAAGGTTGAAATTTTCACAATATATTAAAAAAGCCATGCTCCATAAAGCATGGCTTTTTTATTTTATTAGTACATAATCTAATAATTGCAAGTTGTAAAAAAGCAGGTAAACACTGCAATTAATGTATCGAGTATCCGCCGTCGATAACAATGTTGGTGCCGGTTATCCATCGGGCTTCATCGCTTAAGAGGAACATCGCAAGACGGGATACATCTTCAACGCTTCCTATTCCCAACGGATGCTGGAGTTTTATGGTTTCGAGTCTGCCCGGGTACCTGGCTTCAATGGCGTCTGTCATTTCGGTTGGCAGCCAACCGGGAGTAACGGCGTTCACGCGGATATCTTTAATAGCAAGCTCTAAAGCCATGGATCTAACGGCACCGAGCACCGCGCTTTTAGCGGCGGAATAAGCAGTGAATCCAACTTCTCCCTTTATACCGGCGACTGAAGAGATAATAATGTGCGAGCCGGTTTCCGCGGTTAACCATTTTGACGATAAAATCTTTACCAGCTCAATTCCGGCATAAAGACTAGTTTTAATTATTTTATCGGCGTCTTCCCAGTTGAACGCCCTAAGAGGCGTAAATTTATTTATTCCCGCCGCGTGAACACTGCCGTAGATTTTCCCCATGCCGGAAAAATCTTCGAGTACTTTTCTAAGCTTAAGGTGATCGTTAACGTCAAGCGCGGCGTATTCAATATTTTCCGGATATAAATCTTTAAGTTCTTTTAAGCGTTCTTCTCTTCTTGCAACTGCCATCACTACGGCACCCGCTTCGACCAGATCGCCAGCAATTCTTCTGCCGATACCGGAGGTGGCTCCTGTAACGACGAAACGTTTTCCGGAGAAATCAAATTTGATATTCATCAAGCTTGTCTATTTTTTAGATTAGGCAGTATAAAATTCTGAACACTTAAAATTCGAACCATTTTAACTTTAAATAGGTTCCGCAACGGGGCAATTATAACTTCCGAGCAAGTTTTTCATCATGTAAATGAAAAAGATTCATTTGCATACTTTCAAAATAAGCCGGCGGCTAATGATTATCAAGAAGCGAAAGGCCTTATATTGTTTTTTAAGTCCGAAAGTGAAGCCCGACAAGCCGCTAAGTCAGTATTTTGATTATTTTGAACATAATGTAAATTAAAAAAATAAACATAGAAGCAGGAAGGTTTGTTTTAAGGTGAAAATATTCTTAAAATGATATTCAAATCTCAATTTTGTTCACAATATTACCGCATTTCTTACCAAATACCCCATGGTATAATTATTGTGAATATTTTAGCGAATTTAGATATTACGTGTGTGCGGATACCAGCATTATGTGATTAGTACAGTCAATTAGATATATTTTTAACTTATTTTTTCCCGGAATATTAATTAAAAGGAATATGATTTTATGTCTTCTAAAAATATTCAGAATCATCCAGTAATACTTATCGGGTTAACCATCATATTCGTTATTGTTCTCTCGCATTTCCTGAACAACGTCACTATTTTCGGTTACACTATAAAACCGGTAGATCTTTTTATGGATATTAAACCGGATTCACTGCAGTACGACGGAAGCGCCGTCATGCATCTTCATCAAAAAGAAAAAGAGAATAAACAAGTACATGTTAAATTTAATCAGGCCGAATATTCGGCAAGTGTTAATTTAGATCTCTTGCGCGAAGCTTTTTCCGGCAGCGATAAAACCGGCGGGAATGAAGAGCAGTCTGATTATGGTCAGCCGCAGACAAAGGATGTTCCTATAACCGGAAACCTTGATCAGATGAAATACTTTTTCAACGCTTTGAAGAAAGCAGGTTCGGAGAAAGTACGAGTTGCGCATTACGGCGATTCGGGAGTAGAGGGTGACGCGATAACAGCGAACATACGAGAAGATCTTCAGAAAGAATTCGGCGGTACCGGCGTAGGGTTCTTATCAATAACTTCACAGGACATTACTTTCAGAACCACAACCAAACAGTCTTTTTCAAACAACTGGAACACAATTTCGGTGCTTACAGGAAATCCGCAGAACATTCCTCTCGGCATAAGCGGATTCGTGGCTATTCCACAGGGCACAAGCTGGGTAAGATACGCTACTACCAACTGGATGCCTTATCTTAAGAACTTCAGCACCGCGCGCGTGTTTTATTCAAACGCAAAGAGCTCTTCAATTAATTACTCATTCAACGACGGTTCGGAATCAAGCGCGAGCCTACAGTCAGGCAATACCGTTAAACAACTTCTGTTAAACGCTCCGGGCGGGAGCGCGCAGTCGTTTAAGCTGACCACCACTATGGCAAATCAGGCTTATTTTTACGGAGTAAGCCTTGAGTCGGGCAACGGAGTTTATGTTGATAATTTCCCATGGCGCGGCAACACTGGTTTAGGTTTTCAGGACAAATCAGAGAGCTCTTTTATGCAGTTCAGCAAGCTGATGAACTATAAGCTTTTAATACTCATGTTCGGCGCAAACGAAACGAGTTTCGGTTCTGCCGATAATACATGGTACGCCAACCAGATGATAAAAGTAATAAATAACCTGAAGAAAGCTTTCCCTGAGACCAGCATACTGGTTATCGGCGTAGGGGACAGGAGCATAAAGCGCGGAACAAGGTTCGTAACCGATCCCAGCATTCCGAAGCTGAGCAAAGTGCAGCAGGATATAGTTGCAAAAACCGGTGTCGCCTTCTGGAATTTATTTGAAGCGATGGGCGGCTACAATTCAATGGAATCTTGGGTAAAAGCGAATCCGCCGCTGGCGCTGATGGACTACACTCATCCTTCCTGGCAGGGCGCGGCAAAAATAGGCAACATGATAGCTCAGGCGCTAATAGAATCTTATAGAAATTATAAATGATTTTCTCTCTGCTCCGGCAGCATACCCGGCCGCCGGAGTAACTTTAATCAATTCAGCCGAAAAACAATAACAGCGAGGAAAGCGAATGATAACGGACAGACTGAAAAAAATAATTCTCGACGAACTCAAGTTAGACGACTTTGACTTTAAGGACGAAACAACAGCCAACCAGGTGCCGGGCTGGGATTCCTTCAACCACATCAACGTAATTC
>JBJKTB010000214.1:0-5294 GCA_046703345.1 Ignavibacteriaceae bacterium | reverse complement strand
GAATGGATTCTCGTTTCTCCTCACAGATCCAAACGCCCGTGGCAGGGCAAGGTTGAGGAAGTAAAAAAGAAAAGCGCACCGCATTACGTTAGGGACTGCTATCTCTGTCCCAGCAACGAAAGAGCAGGCGGGGAAAAAAATCCAGGTTATTCATCCACATTAGTTTTCGACAATGACTTCAGTGCTCTGCAGCCGGACGCAGGAAGGGAAGAAGTCAATATTCAAAAAATCATTGTCGCCCGAAGTGAACCGGGAATATGCCGCGTCATCTGTTTTTCCCCGAGACACGATCTCACACTGGCCGAGATGGATGTGAAGGATATAAAAATTGTAGTCGATACCTGGCAGAATGAATATAAAGAACTCGGCGGCAGTGAATTTGTAAAGTACGTGCAGATCTTCGAGAACAAAGGCGAAATAATGGGGTGCAGCAATCCTCATCCGCACGGACAAATCTGGGCTGAGCGGTCGCTGCCAGTTGAACCAGCCAAAGAAACACACCATATGATAAACTACTTAGAGATGAATAAAAGCTGTCTGCTGTGCGACTATGTAAAACTGGAACTTGCGACTAATGAGCGGATAATTGCAGAAAACGAAAATTTCATTGCTCTTGTTCCTTTCTGGGCAATATGGCCTTTCGAGACCATGATAATCAGCCGCAGTCATTTAAAAAGTTTAAAGGAATTTAACGAAAAGATTAAACTGTCCTTCGCTGAAATTATTAAAAATCTAACGGCACGCTACGACGGATTGTTTAATGTTTCATTCCCTTATTCGGCAGGAATCCATCAATCGCCTACCGACGGCGAAGAACATCCGGAGTGGCATTTCCACATGCATTTCTATCCGCCGCTGTTAAGATCGGCGGAAATAAAAAAATTTATGGTGGGCTACGAAATGCTTGCTAATCCTCAGAGAGACATTACGCCGGAAGCCTCCGCCGAAAGACTGAGAAATATTTAATTGATATTCGCGGAACTTGGTGAGATCAAAATTCAATAATAATTACCGATTACTCCGGCAAATTATCCGGCACTAAACAAAAATATTTATATGAATATATTTTACCGTGCTCAAAATATCTCTATCAGTTTTTTACGAGTCGATTTTGCATTTATAACTCTTTTTTTATTTTTAAGCTTTAATTCGACGTTAATCGCTCAATCACTCGAGTCGCTTAATATCGTTACGAAAAGCGGCATCGGCATTGAGTCGTACAAAATTAAAAATGAAAATCAGCAAAGTCTGGATGAAACATTCCCGCTGTTCTCAATAAAGTTAAACGACTCCCTTACAACAACGCTCTCTTCCTTATCTTCATTTAAGAATGATGAATACGTTTTCCGGTTTGCCGACGGATTGGAAGGAACTTTAACAATTGATAAAAATTTTTTTCCGGGATGGAAGGCGCATATTACCTTAGAGAACGGGAGCGATTCCGTTATTAAAATTCTAAACCTTGTTCCTTTCGGGCAGTCGCTGCGTCATCTTTACATAACAGCATCGGCTCCATGGAACTTGGCAAGCTCAAAAATTTTCCGGCCGGAGCTCGGATCGATAGGAGTCGTTCTTCCGGATAACGCGTGGAGCCTCGGCTACTCTGCGATTAGTATCGGCGGGAATAAATCAATAGCAGTTCTAGCGCGCAGATTGGGCGGCAAAGAAACCGAATTTCACCGCTACTCCGCCTTTATAAAACCCGGAGGAAAGGTTGAGTACGATGTATACGCCGATGTGTACGAAGGAGAATGGCAGAACGGTCTGCGGATGATGTTCCAGCAGAGATATCTTTATGATCTTAAAAATTTCGACAACACACTATTCAATAGAAAAGATCTTGATTGGATAAGACATAGCTACGTGGTTACAATTCAATACGCGTGGGATCATAATTACTATGATATGCGCGACGGGAAATATCACTTCGCTCAGTTTCTTAATCTGGGAAAAAAGTTCTTCGGAGGTTACGATGTGTTCTGCATCTGGCCTACATGGCCCACACTCGGATTGGATCAGCGCAACCAGTGGGACTTGTACAACGATCTTCCCGGCGGATTAAAAAAGATGCACGAGCTTTCTGAATACGCTAAGAAGCAGGGTACAAAGTTTTTCATTTCATTTAATCCGTGGGACAAGAGTACGCGCAAGGAAGATTTCTACGAAGGAATCTCAAAGATGATCCGCGGGACTGATGCCGACGGAGTTGTACTCGATACTTACGGAAGCTCAAGCAAGAGACTTCAGAATGCGGCCGACAGTGTTAAACCGGGAGTAATAATGTACAGCGAAGGAATGGCAGTGCCAAAAGACATGCCCGGGATAGTTGCCGGAAGAGTGCACGACGCGATATATATGCCTCCTCCGCTGAATCTTAACAAATTCATTAAACCGCAGTTCGCTATTTTCAGAGTCTGCCAGTTAAGTGAAGGAAGAATTCACAGAGAAATCGCGATCTCTTTCTTCAACGGATACGGCACGGAAGTTAACACAATGGCTCCCGGAAGACCCGGCTGGATGGATGAGGAATACTCTTATCTAGGTAAAACTACCATGCTGCTGCGCGAAAATTCATCAGCTTTTCTTACTGAGAATTGGACGCCGCTGCTTCCGACTTTAACCGACAGCGTTTGGGTGAACAAGTGGCCGCTTAAATCGAAAACCGTCTATTCTATATTTAGCTTGAAACCTGAAGGAAACGACGGTCCTCTTTTCGAATCGTCGCCCGAGAAAGGATTTCATTTTGTCGATCTGTGGCATCATGAAGAAATCGAACCGGATACCGTGGACGGGAAAACATATCTTCCTGCGTCAGTAAAATCTTTTAACAGGTCATGGCTCGGTACAAGAAGGGAAGGAAATGTCGACTGCGTCGCGAAACTTCCTGATCTTCTGAAGATAAATTTAATTGGGGATGTGCTTTCGTTCGAAGCGGATGAAGGAGACAGCATTCTTGTTTGGGCCGGCGCTCCTTCTTACCAGAGTTTTTCAAAGAAGTATTATGTGAAGAAGAGCAGCATCAAATTAATGCGGGAGTTCGGAAGGTATGAAGGGAAATTTACAATTCAGTTATTTTCTAAAGGCGAACTTCTTGACGAACGCATCGCAGAATTGAAGCCCGGCACCGCGAGATTAATAAGTAAAGTTGTTCCAACCACGAAAGCCGGTAAAACTCCCGAAGGAATGGTTGAGATTCCGGCCGGCAGATTCGTTTACAGAATTACGCAGGGCGATCAGTTCATTCCTTATCCCTTTGTGCCGGATTCGCAAGTTATAATAATGAAAAAATATTACATAGATAAATATCCTGTTACCAACGCGGAATTTAAAAAATTTCTAGTTGCCTCACATTATAAACCGAAAGACAAAAAGAATTTTCTGAAGAATTGGGTGAACGGTAATTATCCGGAGGGCGAAGGTAATTACCCTGTTGTTTATGTAAGCAGAAAGGACGCGCAGGCATACGCGGAGTGGGCCGGAAAGCGGTTGCCGACGGAAATTGAATGGCAGTATGCGGGACAGGGAAACGATACTTTAAGCTGGCCCTGGGGGCATGATTTCGACTCTGCTATGTGCAACGATGCTTCAGGAAGACTTACCCCGGTTGACGCGTTCCCGCAAGGGAAAAGCAAGTCCGGAGTTGAAGATATGGTAGGAAATGTATGGCAGCTGACCAACGATGTTTATGATGACGGAAGCTACTACATGGAAATGATAAGAGGAGGAAGTTACTACGATCCGACATCGAGCTGGTGGTATGTAAAAGGAGGTCCCCAGCCTCTGAATCACAGGCAGATACTTCTAATGGTTTCTCCGGGATTTGACAGGAATGCTACTGTCGGTTTCAGATGCGTAAAGGATGCCGAATAAAAATAAATACTAGACTTAATTCAAATAAATTTTAGGAAGAAAATGTTTCGAACAAAATCCGGTCTATTATATCTTTTGGAAATTACAGCGGCAGTTTTATTTTTTCCATTAATATTCTCGCAGCAGATTATGGGCGCATCATATTCGAAAAATAAAATTACCGTCGGATTTTTATCATTGACAAAAAGAATAAACGATAATGATGCAGAAGCCGCTTTTAATTTCTTAAAGCAAAACGAAGAATATAAAGTTGAATTAATAACTTTCGATGAACTAAAAGATAATCCTGGTCTTCTTAAAAATGTTAATGTGCTCTGGTTTCATAAACCGGATACCACTGAATTTTCAAAAACCGAAACTAATGTAAAAGTAATTGATGCCGTAAAAAATTTCGTTCAAAACGGCGGCGGAATACTGCTGACGCTCGATGCTTTCCGGTACATAAATGCGCTCGGTATCGAAAAAGAAAAGCCGCAGATACGATATGAGGAAGCGAAGGATGAAGGCTACGGCAGAAAGCTCGGTCTTCATGCGTTAAGATCGCACCCCGTATTTACCGGTCTTTACGGCGGTTCGTATATATGGAACGGATACGAAGACAACGTCTGCCGGCTTGTCGGTTTCTTCGGCAGCTCAGTTCCCGGAAGCGGAAAAGTGGTAGCAGTTAACTGGGCATATATAACCTTAAAAGATGACGAGAAACTTGCCGTCGAATACGAAGAAGGCAAAGGAAAAGTGCTTGCTGTAGGAGCGTATACTTATTTTGCCCCGAAGAATTTTAACAGAGAGAATCTTGAAAAGTTTACGAACAATTGTCTTCAATATTTAGCCGGCGATTTAAAGACAAATGAAGTTCCGCGATACTGGAGTTACAAGCCGCTGAAGGTTCTGCCGTTCAATGAATCATCCCGCAAAATTGAACTGCCGCAGTCAAAAGTTTGGGCGCATAATCTCAACTCGCTTACGATGTATTCGCAGTTTGCTTCAGATAATTCATGGGACCTTGCGCAGCAGAGGTTAGTATTGATGGGAAATGAAAAAGGCGGAATAGACGAAATATGGATCCATCCATTCATGGCACTGAGAGATTATGAAGTTGGAATACAATTCTCCTTCAAAGACACAGTGTACTGGTTCGATGATCAGAGGCCGGAAATTGAGGTAAGACCGGAATCATTTACAAGAACCTACAGATTTGCAAGAGCTTTCGTAAAAGAAATTATAACCGCTGATGTTAATAAGCCTGTCGCGGTAGTCCATTATGAATACCGCGGACTTTACCCGGCGAAATTGATAGTCAAATTTAAAAGTAATTTGAGATTTATGTGGCCGTACAACAGCGGCGCTCTCGGATCAATTTATTACGACTGGTACGAAGGATTGAATGCTTTCCGGATTAAAAACGAAACCGGCGAATTCAACGT
>JBJKTB010000213.1:0-6842 GCA_046703345.1 Ignavibacteriaceae bacterium | reverse complement strand
CCGGGAGGAATTACTCTGAAGAGATCTTCCCTTGTGTTTTTATATCCGCCGTACTGTTTTTGAATTTCCTGGCGCGTGCTTGTTATAATAAGATCGGCAAAATAAAGGATATCTTCTTCTACGTTTATTCTGTGTTCAATCTTATAGCGCTTTTCAATTTCTTCCTGGCTCATGCCGTCGTTGAGAAGTTTCCTCTGCTTGTCTCTTCCGAGTGAATGGCCGGTGTGGACGAAAGGTATCCCGAAAAATTTTGTCAGCTCGCTGCAGACGTAGCCGGCATCCGCGTAGTGGCTGTGGATTATATCAGGAAGGCGCCCCTGCGATTTAATGTATTTGATGCTTTTGTCTACAAATTCTTCGAGATGATTCCAAAGAAGTTCTTTTCTGATGTACTTGCCTCCCCCGCACCTTATACGAACAATACTGAACTTATCGTTTATACTTTCTATTTCCCTGGCGTAATCGTCAGAGACTGTTTTATCTTTAATTTGTCTGGTTACAAGTTCAACCTTCTCTACGCGGGGATCTTTGCTCAATGTTGCTGCAAGTTCCAGCACGTATTTTGTTTGTCCGCCAGTATCCGCATCTCTTCCAAGTTCTAAGTTGTTTCCTCTTATTAATCCGTGTATGCTATATAATTGAATATAAAGTTTTTTATCTTTCTCGGGTTCACTCATCATTTATTTCTTTCTTAAACTCATTGTATACCGAATCGCTTTCGGGAAGAGCGCCGGGAACGGCAACTATCTTTGCGGCAAACTCTGATGCAAGACGGTTCAGTCTTTTTAATTCCCAGCCTTTAAGATAGCCCAGACAAAGAACGGCGGCGAAAGCATCGCCCGCGCCGACGGTGTCTACCACGTTCTCCGCACGAACCGCGCAGTGATCCGACTCTTCGCCCTTAAACAAATACGAACCGTTTTCTCCCTGCGTAATGCAGAGAAGATCTATGCCGTAACTCTGCATTAATCTTCTTGCGGTTCCTTCTATGCCCGACCTTTCCCGTATGAGCATTCCGTTCACAAGATCAAGCTCTTCGATATTAAGTTTTACCACATCAGCGGCTTTCAAAGACGAGTCGATAATTTCCTTAGTGAAAAAATCCTGTCTTATGTTCAGATCGCAGAAGTATTTTGTACTGCGGCCGAAAAGAGCGCCGATTGTGCCCGCCGAAACATGGCTGCGCTGCGCAAGCGTACCGAAATAAAGACAGCTAGTTCTTTCGTCGATAAGAGACAATACTTTTTGAGAGAGCTCGATGTAATCGTAAGCGGTTTCCGTTTCAATCTTCCAATGCGGTATTTTATTAGAATCCAGATTCGCATTGGCCGCACCCGTAGGATGAATGCCGTCTATCTGAATAAACTCGGTCGGTACTTCGTGCTTATTGAGAAAACCGAGAATTTCCCTTCCCGGCTTATCTCCGCCTACCCTGCTTATAAAGTTGCCGGCGGCTGAAAGTTTTCTTATATGATATATAAAATTGAACGGCGCTCCTCCCAGTGTCTTTCTTTCGGGATAAACGTCGAATAAAATTTCTCCGATAGATGTAATCTGCTTCATTATATGTATTTATTTATTGTATTATAAAATATTTTAGAATAATCGCAAGTTAACCAAGACACGTTCGGAAACCTGCTTATCTTCTTTTGTTATCAATTTCTTGCGCGATAAGGAATTATTTAATAATAAATTTTGTTTATTAAAAAAGTAATGCAAAAAGTTAACAATAAACAGTTTTTATACTATTATGAAGATCTACAGGTTTCATTCAAAACAGCAGCTGAAGCTGGATATAGAAGAGGCATGGAAATTCTTTTCCGATCCCGGAAATCTCTCAAAAATAACGCCTCCGGCTTTAAATTTTAAAATATTAGCCGCTCCGGAGAATAATATTTATGCCGGTATGATGATAGAATATAAAGTCAGCCCTTTATTAAATATTCCCGTAGGATGGCTTACTGAAATCACTCATTCGGAGGAACCGTATTATTTTGTAGACGAACAGAAAAAAGGTCCGTATAAATTGTGGCACCACGAGCACATTTTTAAAATTAACAAAGACGGCGTTGATATGTACGACATTGTTACGTATGCACTTCCGTTCGGAGTTATAGGCAGGCTTGCGCACAAACTAATAGTCAGAAAGAAAGTAAAAGAAATCTTTGATTACAGAAGAGAAATCTTAAACCGTCTTTTCGCCGTCGAAAGGATTCAAGCGGAATAACATTCCTTCACCGGTTGGCAGCTGAACTTCCGGCGGGTTAAATATTTCTTATTCGGAAAAATATTTTCACTGATCTCTCTGCATTTGTTCGAACGGATTTTTATCCGTATTCCACATATCGTATTTTATTTTCCATTTTTCGCCGGAAGTTTTACTGTAAACAGTTACGTATTTTCCCGAATCGCTCACAGTATTCGAAGCGCCTTTCATCTTAAAACTCATTTCATAACGGCCCATCTCGCAGGCTATATCGCCGCTGACGGAAACTTCAAGAGTTGTTAACTTGTACTCCGTCATCCTGATGCCGGAGAGCTTCATCGTCTCCATTGATCTTTTTATTAATTCTTTGCCCCGGATCATCGGGGAATAGCTCGGCAGAGACACAGCATCATCGGCGTAGAAGGACAGCATCGCGTCGTCGTTCCCTTCTTTCATCGCCTTAGCGTAAGCGTCGCTTAATTTCTGAAATTCCGCCTTCAGTGCTTCCTGATTTTCTTGGGCCGCCGCCGAAAACGTTAACGCTATAAAAAATAACGGGATTAAAAATCTTTTTATATTTTTCACATAAATCTCCTTTTATATTTTTGCCGGAAGACACCGGATTCTTTAATCTACCCTCTTACCGCAATATTTAGGCATAACAAGTTTATTCTTGCAGAATGCATTCAAAATAGTTATCACAAAATTAATCTCAAACAGAATTTTCTTTATCTTCTATTCTTTATTTTTACAGATAAATCTTTTATTTGATTTCATGTTTAACTTTTAATAAAATTATTTCAGTATAAGTTTAATCTCGAAGGAGATAAGGAATGGATAAAACCGTAGTCACCATGCAAAAGAAAAAGCGCATTGTGCTAATAGCACACGACAACAGAAAGACGGATCTGCTTGAATGGGCGGAATTCAACAGAGATCTTCTTGCAAAACATGAACTGTCAGGTACCGGAACAACCGGACAAATAATATCGGATCATTTAAAATTAAAAGTTACCAGATTTAAAAGCGGCCCGCTCGGCGGCGACCAGCAGGTAGGAGCCAAAATAGCTGAGGGTGAAATCGATTTTCTGCTTTTCTTCTGGGATCCGCTTGAGCCGATGCCGCATGATCCTGATGTTAAAGCGCTGCTTAGAATTGCGGTAGTCTATAATATACCGGTGGCAAACAACCGCGCGTCGGCAGATTTTATGATATCATCTCCATTAATGTCTTCAGAATATTCAAGAGAATTAATTGATTATAAGGAAAGAATTTTGAAGGTCGAGGGAAAGAAATTGGTATCCGGATAGTTTTTAACAGTCCGGTATGCTTTATATAATCATTTCCTCTTCATTTAAAATCCGATCAGGAAAATAATTATCGAAGTCAGGACTATCCCCAAAGTAATGTTGGAAGCGGATGACTTATGTTTTCTTTTAAATCCGCCCCAGTATTTGGCGACGAATACCATCACGGCCGCCAGCAGAATTACTCCCGCTGATGCCTGCCATAATACGAATCTGTCGCCAAATACGGAAGCCAGACTTTGATCGTTCCAGAAATGCCGGTAAATTATTTGAAGATGCAGCCAGTAAACCAGCAGCGATTCCCTTCCCACATCAAGAACGAACGTACTTTTCGTTTTGCGCAGCTCGATGTAATACCAGCAGGCGCCGAGAAGAGCCATAACATAGCCCAGCCGCTCCATAAAAAATATAGGATGTGGCTTTACGGCTCGAAAAGAAAAATTGAAAATCTCCGAAAGGAAGAAGTGCCCCAGAGCCGCGAAAACCAGTCCTATAATTATTACGCTGTTTATATATTTTTTTTCATCGCTATTTTCCCGTGCTAAAATAAAGAGTCTGCTTGCAACCGCACCGGCAAGTAAAAAGCCCAGCCACGGAAACAGCGGAAAGTAAGAGCCGTACATATCGTTGAAATACGCGGCAAGAGGAAGGGGCATAAACTTGCCGAAATCAATCTGCCAGACAAGAGGTGAAAGAAAAACAGTCAGTATTAATAAACCGGACAGCGCGTAATTGTACACCTTATCCGATTCAATAAACAGACGGATCAAGAATAAAATTAAGAGGCCGGCGCCGATGCATTGAAGTATATCTACATTATAGAATCTAAGAATAACATCGGGCGAATAATAATGCACTAACCTTCTTAGAGAAAGAATAGGAAGATGAAGTGAATATCCCGCCAGAAAAATCAGCGCAATCCTTCCCATTTTTTTCCAGAAGGGCATGTTGAATTTTCTCATCTCGGCGGCATTGCCTCTTGTGGAAAGCACAAACGCGAATCCGGAAATAAAAAGGAATGACGGCGCTACAAGTCCGTTTATAAAATTGAGCGCATGAAACCAGGAAGTCTCTTTAAGTGAAGGCAGAAGCGTTACGTTAAAAACGTGGACTTCTATCATCACAAGCAGCGCCCATCCCCGAAGGAGATCGACGAATAAAAATCTTACTTTCTCTTTCAAATTACCTAAAGCGGTCCTTTGTTTGTTACTTCAAATGTGATGAGGAAAAACTTGGACTTCCACAAGCAGTTCGCTTGAAGCACTGCCCGAATAATTATAGTTTATAGAGCGCGGTGAAAAAATAATTCAAATTTATTTTTTCTCAAAATCATGAAGTGTCTTTCTCTCGAGATCGGCGACGGCAAGCTTGTAATCTATTAGAGCGTTAAGACTGTTTGTTTTGGCGTCGGTGAGGCGAAGCTGCATCTGCTGCAGTTCGAAACTGGTTATGTTGCCCGATTGAAACCGCTGAAGACTTATATCAAAGCTTTTCTGAGCCAGCTCCACGCTCTTGCTTAAAGCTTCAACTCTGGCCCTAGCCGAGTTTATCCGGTTTACCACTTCCATTATTTCCTTTGTTATTACTTCCTTCTGATTTTCGTAACTAAGCTTGTCCAGACTCAAATTAGCCTCCGCTGCTTCTACACGGCGGCTGTTCTCGCCCCAGTCGAGCACCGGCACATGAACGCTGAAAGTGATGCTTCGCGAACCGTCGAACTGATTGAAGATTTCGCGGAATTTATTGTCGTCTTTATTAATTCCGTAATTAGCGCTTATCATGGCGCTGATGTTTCCCTGCGAGTTTATTTCATTTACAGACATTTTACTGAGCTCGATATCGGCCTCCGAATTTTTCAGCTCGCTCCGGTTAGCCAATGCGTAGTTTACGGCTTCGGTTAAGTTCACATTTATGGGATGATATTCGAGCTTAGCCGAGACATCGATGCTGTCGCTTAATTTTAAGCCTATAAGAACCTTAAAATTATTCTTAGCCTCGCTAAGATTTCTCTCGGCGTTTAACAAATCGTTCTTGCTTGAAGCGAGATCAACTTCAAGCTGCAGCGCTTCCACTTCGGCTATTAGACCGGCTTTGAATTTGTTCTGCGCCGTCGTATAGGAATTTTGAGTCTGCTTAACTTTTTCTCTCGCAATTTCCACGCTTTCCCTTGCCTGGTACAATTGAAAAAACCCGGCCGTTACATTGTATATAATATCTCTTGACGCGCTGCCGTAGTTCCGTTGAGCTTTTTCAAGATTTATTTCTGCGCGGTTCAGGTTAGCTTTAAGAGTATTGAAAGTAAACAGCGGCTGCTGAAGGCTTAGACTGAGGTTGGAGTAATAATCAGTCGGAATCTGCTGCCCGGAACTAAATTGCGAACGCTTCCAAAGGTCCCCGCTGAGAGTGAAGGTACCGTTGGTAAATATAATAGGCTGTGTAAAATTAAGACTAGTCTGATATGTAGTGTACCCGTAATCGAAGAACTGCTGCGTTCCGGTGAGCGGGTTAAACTCGTTTGAAAGGGTTCTTGCGTAACTCGGAATGTTAAAATCCATCGAGATTGAGGTCATCAATCCCAGCTTTGCCGCTTCCAAAGTTTTTTGAGAGCTGATCAGCGCCAGTTCGGCTGATTTTATTGCATAACTTTTATTCAGCGCTGTACTTAGTGCGTCGTTCAAAGTTAATATCTGCTGCCCGAAAGATAAATTTAAAAATAAGAAAGTGACCATAACTATCTTATAAATTAATTTCATTTTCTATCAGCCTTTTTATACAATGGAAGATGGATGATGGTAGAAGGAAGACAAAAAATAATCTTCAAATTCATTTTGAGGCATTAAGTTTAATTGTTGAAAAGATCTTCCTAAGTTCAATACTTTCATTTAGTATCCTGTTTAAATCAGGATTGGGGGTTCCTTTTGGCGGCAATGCATTTAAAATTCTAAGCCAATAATTACTTTCTCTAATCTCTTTTAATACAATCCCCACTTTGTGTACAAAGTCTTTTTTCGATTCGGCAGCTTGAGCTTCTTCATAATTTGCCCCAACTGATGTTGATGCCTTTGCTAATTGAACCGTGATAACTGAATAAACATTATTCCTTGGAAGAGCCAGCAATACTGATAAAGTATTGACTCCGAACCGAAAAGTCCTTTGTAATAATTTTTCAGTTTCCAGTCTCATGATTTACTCCCCTTATTTATCAATATTAAAATATCTTTATTTAGCATACAGCAATTCTTTTTCATCCATAGTCCGTCTTACCTTTTCCATCTACTCATATCTCAGCGAATCAATCGGATTTTTTTCGGCGGCTTGCTTAGCGGGAT
>JBJKTB010000212.1:0-3520 GCA_046703345.1 Ignavibacteriaceae bacterium | reverse complement strand
CTTCAAGACCAGATAGCGACCGGAAACCAAATTCAGAGTCCGTCGGACAACCCGAACGGAACAGTTAAAATCCTGGGCTGGACGAGCCAGCTGGACCAAGCGAATACCATCAGCAGCAATATAGATTCCGGTGAGTCGTTTGTAAACGATACTACGCAGGCTCTTCAGAATATACAGGATCAAATATCAAGCGTGCTGGTAAATTTAAATCAGTCGAAAAATCCCACTAACTCAGGCAACCTGAGCAATTTCTCAGATCAGATAAATTCGGCGCTTGAACTGATTCTGAACAGCGCAAACACGCAATCCGACGGTAAATATGTCTTCGGCGGGACGGATTTCTCGGCCGCGCCTTACGGATATACTTCCGATTACAGCGCAGTGGAAGTAAAAGTCGGCAGCGTTTCCGGAGCTCAGAAAATAAAAATTTCACCTACAATTTCTCAGCAGATTAATATAACCGGAACCGATCTCTTCGGAACAATAGTAAGCGGAAGCGGAAACATCGATTCCGGAACCGCGGTAGGAGCTACTGTAACGAATCAGACCAGTGTGTATGACGCTTCGGGCAATCAATATACTGTTAAAGTAAACTTTACTAAGACTGGCTTGAATACTTTTGATGTTACTTACGACGTACTGGACAGCTCAAATACATCAGTACTTTCCGCAGCGCCTGCTGCTCAATCGATGGTGTTTGACTCAACAACAGGAAAGCTGCAGACAGTTGACGGGAAAACCCCGTCGCTTATAAACGTGAATATTCCTGGAAGCAAAATAGATTTTAATTTCGATCCTTCTTCAATTACTCAGAGCAGCGGTTCAAATTCGCTCAGTTTTTCCTCGAACCAGCAGACCAGCATATTCAACACGCTTATCGCCATTAAAAACGATTTAAAAGCCGGAAAGGCGCCGACCGATGCGCAGGTTCAGGCTGTAACCGACTTCAGCAGCCGGTTGAACAACCAGCTTTCCGAAGCGGGTAATATGTATAACAGATTGGATAATTCGAAACAGCTTTTAACAAGTCAATCCACCAATCTGCAAAGCATGGTTTCAAAAGTCCAGGGAGTTGATGTTGCTAAAGCAGTAATGGATCTTCAAAACCAGGATTATCTGCTCCAGATGTCCTACAAACTTGCTGCGTCTGTACAACAGCAGTCGCTTATGGATTACGTTCAATGAGAAAATTAAGTACTTCATTCGGCTTAATACTGGGTATTGTATCCATTTTCGGAGCTTTCTTTTTCGAGGGTGGTTCATTCGATGCTTTGTTTCTGCTGCCTTCTCTGGTCTTTGTATTCGGAGGAACTTTCTCGGCGGTAATAATCGGTTTCGGACTTGATAAATTCAAGAATATTCTTCGACTGATAAAGCTTGCGTATTTTCCGAAGCAGTACAATTTAAAGAAATTGATAAATAATTTCGTAGATTTTTCGATAATATCCAGGAGAGAAGGGCTTCTTTCCATCGAAAAAAAGCTGGATGCTTTGGAGTATCTTTTCCCAAAGAAAATGCTTCGGTACGTAATTTCGGGAAGCGACGAGTATTCGATTCAGAATCTTGCCGCGCTTGAAATGAAGGCTATGCAGGAAAGGCATTATTCAAACATTTTCATCTTTACAAAGATGGGCGGATACGCGCCGACAATGGGAATAATAGGAACTGTAATGGGTTTGATAATGACGCTGGCAAATGCGGGAGGCGATCCTAATTCGCTTATAAAAAATATTGCTACCGCGTTTATTGCCACGTTATGGGGCGTGTTTAGTGCTAATATTTTATGGTTACCAATTGGTGATAAATTAAAGAAATGTCATTTAGAAGAAAAACATATGATGGAGATGACTCTCGAAGGTACACTGGCCTTGAGGAGCGGGGAGATTCCTTCGATAGTAAAAGCAAGATTGATAAGCCTTCTGCCCCAAAGCGAGCAATTAAAGATGATGGATTCGTAGATCCGGAAGAATCGCCTTTTTTTGAATCTGGGGAAAAGGACCGGTATCTTATTACTTATGCCGATCTTATCACTCTTCTGCTGGGGCTATTCATCATTCTTTATGCGGTGTCTAACATAGACGCTCATAAGTACAAGAAAATGATATCGGCGATGGGAGATGTTTTCGGAAACAAGGTAAAAGTAATTACAGTTGATAAGGCGATTAAGCCGGTTGATACGCAGAGCGAAAGCGCATTAAAGACGCGGCTGGTAGACGTAATAAAGAAGTATCATTACGAAAATTCGATCAGGCTGGAAGAGAATTCGAGAGGCATTGTAATTCACATACTCGACGATATACTTTTCCCGTCTGGCGAGGCGGAAATCAGCAGTGGTTCGGAAATGATATTGAACCGGCTGGCGGCCATATTAAAGGAGCTTCCGAACGATATAAGGATCGAAGGTCATACCGATGATGTTCCGATACATACAAAGTATTTCCCTTCTAACTGGCACCTGTCGGTTATGAGGGCTTTAAATACGGCGTATTATTTAATTAATCAGGAGAAACTTTCGCCGGATAAAATATCGATTGTGGGCTATTCGGAATATAAGCCTATTGCTTCCAACAGCACCGCCGAAGGCAGAGCGACAAACAGAAGAGTAGATATAGTAATAGTAAAAAAATGAGCAATATGAAAATAGAAACACATCAGTTCGGTACAGTTGAGTTTACCGAAGAGCATATAATAAAATTTGCTTCAGGACTCTTCGGCTTTGAAAATCTCGACGAATATCTTTTAATAAAAGTGGATGAGAATGCATTCTACTGGCTTAATTCGATAAAAGTGCCGGAGATCGCATTTCCGCTTGTAGGTATACGTCTGATTGACGAAACCTACGCAGAAGAAAAGAACTGCGAGGCTTTCGGAATCGTTACTTTAAATAAGGACCCGCTTAAAATAACAGTAAACCTTAAAGCACCGGTTTACATAAATCAGGATGAAAAAACAGGTTTTCAGAAGATTGTTGAAAGTGAAAAATATCCTGTAAATTACAACCTTTTCAAAGAATAAGAATGAATAATCATGTTGATTTTAACAAGAAAAGAAAACGAAGAAATTAAAATTGGGCCGGATATAGTCATCAAGGTAATATCCACATCCGAAGGCCAGGTAAAGCTGGGAATTACCGCGCCGGCTAACGTTGAAATTCTGCGCGCGGAAATCTATGAAAAGGTTAAGGAGAGCACAATCGAAGCGTCGGTACGCAGCAAGCAGCAAGTAAGCGATCTTAAAAAATTGGACGTAAATAAAATTAGGAAAATGAACAATGAAAAAAAATGACGACAACAATATCATACTTGTTGTAGATGACTCCGATATTATACGTCACTCTCTGAAGAATTTTTTTGAAGATTATGAATTTGAGGTTATTACAAGCACCGACGGACTTGACGGAATAAAGAAGGCCGTTGACTATAAACCTGCGGTTATATTTCTTGATTTGATGATGCCTAACATTAACGGCGTAAAGATGCTTCAGGTTATAAAAGTTCTCGATCATATAAAAGACATACCA
>JBJKTB010000211.1:0-7739 GCA_046703345.1 Ignavibacteriaceae bacterium | reverse complement strand
TTCGGCCATGGTATACAGAACGGGGCTGCTGGGAGGACGACTGGTATACAAATACGGTGCGGGCACAGATATCATCAAAACAGAAATTAAAAAATAAAATCAAGTGGCATCCGGAAAATCTTATATACGGATAATAATACCGCTTGCCGCTGTAAACGCGGCCGGATTTCTTCTGAGGCATTTCAATCTGGATACTTACATTATCCTAATCGGATTCCGCTTTCAGCTTGCGATGGTGCTGCCTTTACTGATCTATTTCCGCAAGAGCGATCTTCCCAAATTAAAAAAATATTTTACTCATCCTTCATACAACGGAACACTCGGGCCGCTGGGCTGGATCTTTCTGCCGCTGGTTATAGTGCTGGGACTTCTATTCATTTTAAAAAAAGCCGAGCTCGGGGATCCTGATTACTTTTACGAATTCGGCATGTCGTCCATAATAGATTACCCGATCTATCTCGTATGGAATCTGCCGCAGCTTTTCTGCTTTGCAGCATTCGTTATGCTGGTAACTTCGGAGAATTTTAAGAGTGTTTTTATGCCTGCTGTTCTGATTGTTGTAAATTTCGCATTTGAATTTGTACCTGCCGGTAAAGATAAGATGAGTTTCCAATTAATACTTAGCGCGGTATTTATTTCACTATCCGCGGCTCTTCTTTTAAAATATTTTAGAAATATTTACTGGATATCAATAATTCTGTTCACCATCTTATGGAGCGGACTGCTGGCCTTCGGAAGCGGCTCTACGGAAATGATTCATTTGCTGTTTGCTTCGCAGTATCAAGCATGGGACGGCTTTTTTGATGTAAGTAAAAATCTGGTTAGTTTTGTTATGCCTGCGCAGGCGGCGTTGACGGCGTTATTTATTTTTATTTCCGTCCGTCTCCGGAAGGTCGGAAGCCGAGTTTATTCCGAATGAGCGGGCAATTTATTATTTTGTTTTCGAAATTATATTGTGCGAATGAAAAAATTAATTGTATTTCTGGCTATAGCTTTTGTCGCCACGGCGTTCGGCCAGCGGGGAACTGCGGATAAGGCGCAGGGGCTTTTCGTAGCTTTCGGAGTGGGCCCCAGGCTGCCGGTAAGCAACTTTGCCAATTCCACCGACCTGGGATCCGGATTTAATGTTGAAATCTCATATACCGATACGAGATACATTCCGTTCTTTGTATTCGCAAGGGTAGGGTTTGATCAGTTTCCGGGTTCGCAGCAGTATTACGAAATAACCGACTACTCCAACTACTCCACAAACGCGCTTCCTGTGAACGTCGGTATAAGGTATTATTTCCCGCCGCTGGTTGAAAATGTGGTGCTGTTCATGCCTATTGTAGAAATTTCTGCTGACTATAATTATCTGCAGATACTTCACCAGTATAAGCCCGCAACCGGCAAGAGCAATTACCTGGAGGACACCGGTAAATTCGGTTTTACAGCCGGCGCGGGATTATCAATGTTTATGTTGGAAGTTGTAGCCGACTATAATTATTATCAGTCAAACCAGTTCCTTTCGGTCGACCTGAAAGTCAGGCTGCCGCTGTACATAAATCTCTAAGAGGTTAATAATGAATTATCAAAATCTGACATTAAGTATTGAGAAATCAGTCGCGCTTGTTACAATAAATCGTCCCGATAAGCTTAATGCGCTTAACCTTCAAACCTTAGATGAATTGCTTTCCATATTCACCGAACTTCAGGAGAATGATGAAGCGGCGGTTATTGTTATTACCGGAAGCGGCGAGAAAGCATTTGCAGCCGGAGCCGACATATCTGAGCTTAACCGTCTGGATACGATAAGCGCATTAGCCTTCTCGGAAAAAGGGCAGGCGGTTTTCAATCTTATTGAAAACTCGGCCAAACCTGTAATCGCCGCCGTTAACGGATTTGCTCTGGGCGGAGGCTGCGAGCTTGCGCTTGCCTGCAACATACGCCTAGCTTCCGAAAAAGCGATGTTCGGTCAGCCGGAGGTGAACCTCGGAATTATTCCCGGCTTCGGCGGTACGCAGAGATTAACCAGACTCATAAATTCAGGAAGAGCGGCCGAATATATTTTAACGGGAGATATGATCAACGCGTCGGAAGCTTTCCGTATCGGGCTTGTGAATCACGTATACCCTAAAGAAGAGCTGCTCGCCAAGTCGCTTGCTATGGCGGGAGTAATAGCGTCAAAAGCAGGGCAGGCGGCAAGGCTTGCGCTGAAAGCGGTAAATATAGCCAAAGAGGTTTCGGCAAATGACGGCCAGGCCTACGAAGCCGGACTGTTTGCGCTCTGCTGCGGCACCGAAGACTTCAAAGAAGGAACTTCCGCTTTCCTTGAAAAACGCAAACCGGTTTTCAAGAATAAATAAATATTATTAATTCCAGTTTATCGTCTCAAGGATGAATTTAACACCCGTCAAGAAAAAGATAATTTATACGCTGTTTATTCTGGCCGTGATACTTCTCGCGGCTAATATTATTGCAGATAAGAGCTTTCACAAATCTCCAGTAAAGGCGGAACACGAGATAGACGGAAGCAGGATAAATATAAAATTCCTAGACGACCTGCAGGCATTCGGACTGAAGAGAGACTGGATTAAAGACATTTCAAATAAAAAAAATACATCAGCCGAATATGCTTATTCCGTTTCCCTGCCTAAAGATCTTCCCATTCCCGTTGTACTTGAGGAAGTGTACGGATCATTCGATTACGATGAAGTTGACATAAAAGGAAAAGAAAAGACAATCGGCGGTGAAACTAAGGTCGATATTTATTCCGGCGGCCGGCTTAAGCTTACCGCACTGTTCAATTACAACGATAAAATTACCAGAGACGCAGGCACGGTAGGACTGATAATTACCGGACTTGAGGATTTAAATTCTATTCAGGCTGAAAAGCTTATAGAATTCCCTCAGACATACGCGGCGGCGCTTCTTCCCTCCAAAGCTTCAGTTCAGCTTGCGCAGAAGCTTACATCTTTCAGAAAAGAATACGCAGTTCTTCTTAACGACGACATAAGCGAGATGGATTTTAAACTAAGTCCCAGGTTTTCGGCTAACCGCCTGCGCAGCGTGATAAGATCGATAGTCGGCGCCTTCCCAAAAGCCGTCTGCTTCATTGCTGACAATACTTCTAATCTCTATTCTTCAGCCGTATATCCGTTCATAAGGGAAGAACTGACGAAGAGGAACATTAAAGTGGTCGCGGAGAACGCTGTATATAATCTTCCGGAGAGCGGTGCCTCTAAGGCAGAGAGTAAATTCAGATCGTTTGTTATATCGTCGAAGACGTCGGGACCGAAGCTGATAGTTCTGCCGGCCGATGAATTCGAAACCGTGAAGCCTGAGATTTTCAGTCTGATAAAGATCGGCTACAAATTTATAAACCCATCAACTATTCTATTTCCGCCGCCGCACGAAAATCAATAGATTTTACCGCGGAGATCAGGATATCTTTTCTCCTTTTATATTTACCTCTACGGCATCAGGAAATCCGGCGTCCTTCAGCTGGGGCCGGAGCTTTTCCTTGTCGCCGACAAGTACAATTGATAAATCATCAGGGAAGATATTCTTAACTGCGGCGCTGTTTACGTCTTCAACGGAAACGCCGACTATATTTTCTATATAGGTGTTAAAGTAATCTTCCGGAAGCGAGTAGATTACCATGCCGGTTAAGTTGGACGCGATCTGTTTGTAGGTCTCGAAGTTTGACGGGAATTTTCTTATAAGAGAAGACTTGGCGAAATCCAGTTCGCCGGGAGTTACTCCGTTAAGGATTCCTTTAAGCTCGTTCATTATCTCGGTAACGGCATTAGCAGTGTTTTCAATGCCCACGGAAGTTGACACGTAAAAGTATCCGGCGTCCTTATAATAATTAAAACGGGAAAGAGCGCCGTACGTGTAGCCTTTCTTTTCTCTTAGGTTAAGATTTATACGGCTTGTAAACTGTCCTCCCAGTATAGTGTTTAGAATGTTCTTGCTGAAATAATCGGCGCTGCTTCTTTTTGACGACCTGTGTCCGATTCTAATCTCGCTTTGCACCGTGTCTTTCTTATCGAATATAAAAAGAGCGGGATTTTTGGAAAGAGAATTTTCAACAGGCGGAAGTACGGCTTCGCGGCTTTTCCAGTCCTTGAAATGAGAGTTCAGCTTATCTTTAAGCTCTTCGGATGAGGCGTCGCCGACAACTATCAGAGCCGAGTTCCCCGGAAGGAGAAGCTGTGAATAAAAATCCTTAACGTCTTCAAGGCCGATGTTTTGAACCGAGTCTTCGTAACCGATAACAGGGTAGGCGTAGCAGTTTCCCTCTCCGAAGGAAAGATAGTCGTACACCAGGTCCGCAATTTCATCCGGCTCATCCTGAAGCTGTACGAGCCGCGTTAATACTTTTCTTTTTTCTCTCTCGAAAGCTTTGGGATCGAAGTGCGGTTTTGTCAGCACGGAAGCGAAGAGTTCGAGCGAGCGGTCGAAGTTTTCTGTTAAAGTCTGCAGCATTAAATAAGTATTATCCTGGTTGCTGGAAACGCTGAAGTGCGAGCCGAGAAGATCGAACTGGTCGCTAAGCTGAAGTGCGTCGTAAGCTCCCGCTCCTTCGTCGAGCACCATGCCGAAAAGATTGGTAAGGCCTTTTTTAGCCGTAGGATCGTACCTGCTGCCGGCATCGGTTAGAAGATTAAACTGGAGTATAGGCAGTTTAGTATTTCTAATGAAATAAACTTCCAGCCCGTTATCAAGTTTAAACCGTTCGATCTCGGGCAGTGAAAAAGATATATTTTCAGAAGGCTCGGGCTTGGTACTTCTGTCTATGACGGTCATGAAAGAATTCCTTATTTTTTAGGCACCACTTTGAGTTCTACAAAAGGCTTAGATAAATACTTATTCATAGTTCTTTTAAGATCTTCGTTTCTCACGTTCTCGTATCTTTTCAGATCGAAATTAAATGAATTAGGTTCGTTAAGAAAGTAGTAATAAGAGTTCATCTGGTCGGCTATAAAGTCCAGGTTCTGCATCGAGTAAATGAAACTCGACTTAATGCCGTTCTTCGACTTTGTAAGTTCTTCTCCGGTTACTCCATCTGATTTAACTTTATTCAGCTCGGAGAAAATTTCTTCCTTAAGAGTATCTGTGCTTATTCCCGGCTTAGCCGTGGCTATAACCATGAAGAAGCCGGCCAGCCTGCCGGAGTATTGATAAGTGGAAACATCCTGAGCTATTTCCTTATCGAAGACAAGATTTTTATACAGTCTTGAATTTTTAGAGCCGGAAAGAATGTCCGAGAGAATATCAAGCGCTGCGTCGTCCGGACCGTAAGCGGTATCAGTATGCCAGGCAAGATAGATCCTTTCGAGCTGGACATTGTCGGGGTGGGTTACCGCGATGTTTTTATCGAGCGTTAAGTTTACCGGCTCTGGCGAATTAATATGGTTATAGGCGGGGATATTACCGAAATATTTTTCAATGAGCTCCTTTGCTTTCCGGCTTTCAAAGTCGCCGGCAATTACAAGAGAAGCGTTCGAGGGCGAATAGTATGTGGAAAAGAAGTTTGTCACGTCGTCGAGCGTATAGCCTGTTATATCTTCAATAGAGCCTATTGTAGGCCAGCTGTAAGGGTGATCTTCAGGGAATAATTTGGAAATAAGAATTTCCCACGCTAGTCCGTAAGGCTGGTTATCGTAGCGCTCGAGCCTTTCGTTTTTAACAACGCCTATCTGGTTATCCAGCTTCTCCTGCGTAAGAGCGGGAAGGAGGAATCCCATTCTGTCGGATTCGAGCCAAAGGGCAAGCTCAAGGTAGTTCGACGGGAGCTTCTCAAAATAATTTGTCCTGTCGAAGCTTGTAGAGCCGTTGAGGTTGCCGCCGGCTTCCTGAATGTATTTGAAATGCATTTCCTTAGGAACGTTCTTAGAGCCCTGGAACATCATATGTTCGAATAGATGGGCGATACCCGTTTTACCTCTTTTTTCATTAGAGGAGCCGACTCCGTACCAGATATTTACAGAGACAAGCGGCAGGCCGGAGTCTTTGTAAAGAATAACATCCAGTCCGTTATTTAACTTATACTTTTCATATTCCAAGTTTAATAAATTCATTTGCCGAAGATATAGATGTTAATAAAAAGGGCAGGTAACGCGCCTGCCCTCGAAATATAAACAAAATTTTTATTATTAAACGCCGATCAGTGCAATAATTTCAAAATCCTCTCGGGACGGATTGATCCGATAAGGCGGAAGAACTGAGTAAACGGAATATCCCTGTCCCATGAAAACAGCGTAATAAAAGCCTCGCCTTCAACGTTATCGCGCGGAACGAAACCCCAGAAACGGCTGTCAAGACTGTCGTCTCTGTTGTCTCCCATCATGAAATAATAATCCTTTTTGAATGTATAAGAAGTAACGGGTTTGCCTTCAATAGTAACCGTACCGCCGTTAACCTCTACAACGCTTTTACCGTATTCGCGGTCAATAGTAATAGCCCACTGCTCAACGTTGCTTGTATCGAGCTTAATTGTATAGCCTTTTTTAGGCACGATAAGAGGGCCGTAGTTATCGTCGTTCCAGGGCATGCCTTTGGGGAAGATTCTCGGGTCTACATTTCCCGGCGGATCGGGGAACGCGTCGAGATATTTTATATGCGCGGGAATCGGGAATTGTTTATGGTTTACGAATACCACTTTATTAATAACCTGTATGGTATCGCCCGGAGTCCCGATGCAGCGTTTAACGTAATTTACGCCGAGCTCTTCGGCTTTCACACGGTCGCGCATTCCGGGAAACTCAAAGACCACAATATCGCCTCTGTGGGGATCGCGCAGCGCAGGGAGCCTGAAATGCGGTATTTCGATCTGCGTGAACGGAATGTACTTCGGAGACTCGGCTCCGTAGACGAACTTGTTCACAAGCACGAAATCGCCGACAAGTATAGTATCCTCCATTGAGCCGGTAGGAATACGGGTGTTTTGAACTATGAACGTAATTATGAAGAAAGCAGCAATGCCGGCGAACAGCAGAGATTGAATAAATTCCTTGGCTTTCTCCTTACGTGTTTTGGGTTTGCTTGCTTCTTCCTCGGTCTTTACTCCGAAAAATTTTTTAGCGCTGCTCTTGAATGACAATTGGAACTCCGGAAATTTTATTTACTTTTTTAATTATGCCCCGTACAAAAATTTACTTCTTCAAAGCGTCAAGCTTGGCTCTCAGCAGATCATTTACGGCTTTGGGATTTGCCTTTCCTTTTGATTCTCTCATTACCTGTCCGACGAAGAAGCCGAATACTTTTTCCTTGCCTTCAACGTACTGCTGAACTTCATTAGAGCTTCTTGCTATAATTCCGTCTATAATTTTTTCGATTGCGCCGGTATCGGTAATCTGCACAAGTTTTTTCTCTTTGACGATAACTGCCGGCGGCTTTCCTTCTGATATCATCAAAGGGAAGACGTCCTTGGCTATCTTTCCGCTGATTGTGCCGTCTTTAATGAGGTTTACCAGTTCGCCGAGAGAGGAAGGGGGAACGGCAAAATCTTTAATATCAATCTTCTCTTCGTTTATAACTTTGAGAACATCTGTCATAACCCAGTTGCTGGCTGATTTATAGTCGTCGGTAACTTCAATTACTTTTTCATAGTAGTCGGCAACCGATTTGGTTTGAGTAAGTATTTCAGCGTCGTACTTAGGCAGAGAGAATTTGGTAATAAGTCTTTCTTTTCTGACGTCCGGCAGTTCCGGCATAGAGGAGCTTATTTCGTTTTTCCAGCCTGCATCCACTAT
>JBJKTB010000210.1:0-3776 GCA_046703345.1 Ignavibacteriaceae bacterium | reverse complement strand
AATAGTTACAACATCGGCAATTGTTTCCAGCCATGATGTTTGATTGGAATGGTGCTCCATATGAGTTATAAAAACTACAGGCCTGAGATCTTCGGGGAGGTTCAGAAAATCGCGCAGCTGTTCCGGTATTTTAAGCCCGAGAATTCTCTGGAATTTGTTTATCAGCGCGGTCATTCCCGAACCGGCAGTAATTATTACATCGTCACTATTAGCGTTTACGTGTTTTTTTATTATTCTGTGAGCTTCATGATACGACCGGGTCATCGCCGTTCCTGTATAACTGGATTCGGAATGCGTGTTGCCGACAAGCGGACCGAAAGTTTCCGTCATCGTCCTCTCAATAGGCTCATAAAGTCTTCCACTGGCAACCCAGTCGGCGTATATTATTTTTTTTTCACCGAAAGGAGAATGGAAAGTTTTATTTATTCCCAGTATGTCGCTTCTGAAAGGTTCGAAATACTTTTCCAGATTACTCATTGTTACGCTTCCCGTTTTATATCAATATCGCTAGTTGAATCTATTAATTTTCCTTTTGTCTTGCATTTATACCATAATGCCCGTAAAAAATAACATAAAATTTCATTTATTAAAAACTAAATTTTTAATATGCCGGAACTTGTAAATTCAAATTCAATTTAATACCTTTCAGAAGGTCAACTGCATAAATCAAATTTTCCGGAGGGCTACGGGATTTATGGGACAGTACGATAGAATTGATAAGAATTACTACGAATGGTCTGTTGAAAAAGGGGATTACATAAGAAGAGGCGAGTCTGCTGAAAAGCTTGAGAAGAAAATCCGCCGCTACAATATCGGCAAAAAAGCTTTAAAGACATTTCTGCTTGCATTAATCGGCATCGGATCGGTTATTATTCTGATTTTTATCGCTCATCTGCAAATCTGAATTATATTCCCGAATAGATATTCATTACTTACAGAGCCCGGTTTTAAGTTCAATTTATTTTTTTCTATCTTTACAAAGTTTTTTTTCATAAACACCACTGCTCTGTATGGAATACATCATCGGAATGGATGGCGGGGGAACTAAAACCCACACTGTTATTGCCAATCAACAAGGAAAAATTCTTTTTGAATGCACAGGCAGCGCCTCTAATTTTTTAGTGCGGGGCACCAGTCAAGTTTCCGAAACCCTTCTAAGTCTCATTGAAGAATGCAAAAACAAGCTTAACATCGGCTACGAGGATATTAAAGTAGTCTTAATAGGTACAACCGGAGCAGGCAGAAGACCGGATGCGGAAAGACTAGAATCCGCTTTCAATGAGTATACTTCAAACAAAAATATATCTCTAAAGCGCTTCCGCGTGGAAAGCGATGCGAGAATAGCGCTGGAAGGCGCATTTTCAGGCAGACCCGGCAGCATTCTTATCGCAGGCACCGGATCTATTATGTTCGGCAAAGACGCGAAAGGCTTTATTCACAGGGTCGGCGGATTCGGAAGATTTCTCGGCGACGAGGGAAGCGGGTACGCAATAGGCAGAAAAGGATTGGTCGCCGTCTCAAAAGATTTCGACGGAAGGGGCCGGCATTCGATTATCACCGAGCTGCTGTCGGAAAAATTTAACATAGACTCACAGGAAAAATTAATTACAGAAATTTACAAGAATAATTTCGATATGGCATCCGCTGCGCCGCTTGTTATTGCTGCGGCAGAAAAAGGTGACGGGCCGGCCCTCACGATCATAGATGAGGAAACCGATGAACTGGTTCTTCACATATCCGCGATGCTTAAGAAATTGATGCAGAAAGATATGGATCTTGCCTTCATAGGCGGTATAATAACCAACGAGAACATTTATTCCAAAGAATTAAAAAGAAAGATTATGCAGCGGCTTACGGGCGTAAATGTTAAACAGCCCGATCATAGCCCCGCAATGGGCGCCGTTCTGATGGCCGCCGATCTGATTAAATCCGGAGAGATGAAAAAATAATATTTCATTTCCAGGCTATATGTTTGAGCTAAAAGCTCGTTAAAGAAAGCAATCTGTTCTTAAACGTTTTTAGTCCGGCATACGGTAAATAAATACTTAACCAGGAGAAAACATCTTATGGCAAAAGAAAAGCCGGTTTATAGAAATCCTTGGGCCTGGGTTCCGTCACTCTATTACGCGGAAGGCATTCCTTATGTAGTAGTGATGACTGTTTCCGTTCTTTTCTATAAAAGGATGGGAATATCTAATACCGATATTGCACTGTACACAAGCTGGCTTTATCTTCCCTGGGTAATAAAACCCCTCTGGAGCCCTGTCGTCGATATGCTTAAGACTAAAAGGCTCTGGATTGTTGTAATGCAGCTTATTGTCGGCGCGGGACTCGGAGGCATAGCGCTGTCAATACCGGCACACAATTATTTCAAATATACGATGGCGTTCTTCTGGCTGCTCGCCTTCAGCTCCGCTACTCACGATATAGCCGCTGACGGATTTTATATGCTCGGCCTTTCACAAAAGCATCAGTCTTTCTTCGTTGGTATAAGAAGCACTTTCTACCGCTTCGCAATGATTACCGGCCAGGGAATTTTAATTATGTTCGCGGGATATTTTGAAACAACCGCCCCCAGCATTGCCGCAGCATGGTCTTATACATTTTATATTCTTATGGCCTTGTTCCTTGCGTTTTTTGTTTACCACAAATTTATTCTCCCATATCCGAAGATTGACGTTCCTTCGGTTAGAGACAAGTCTAAAAATCTTTTCAAAGAATTTTTTAACACATTCGCTATCTTCTTTAAAAAGGAAAATATCGGCATTACAATCGGATTCCTTCTTATCTTCAGATTCGGCGAAGCGCAGCTTGTTAAGCTCGCGCAGCCCTTTCTGGTTGATCCGAGAAGTGTAGGAGGTCTGGGGCTTTCGACGGAGGAAGTGGGATTTGTTTACGGGACAATGGGAGTGCTCGCGCTTACAGTCGGAGGAATTCTCGGCGGATTCCTGGCCGCAAGGGACGGACTGAAGAAATGGCTCTGGTGGATGTTTGCCGCCATCAACATTCCGCACGTCCTTTATCTTTATATGTCCTACTTCCAGCCGAGCAGCTTTGTGATTATTAATCTTTGTGTTGCCGGCGAGCAGTTCGGATACGGATTCGGGTTTACCGCTTACATGCTTTACATGATTTATGTGTCTGAAGGTAATTTTAAAACCGCTCATTACGCAATCTGCACCGGATTCATGGCGCTAAGTATGATGATTCCCGGTATGTTCAGCGGCTGGATCCAGTCGATGCTCGGCTATAAACATTTCTTCCTATGGGTATTTATTGCGATGATCCCGGGATACTTTATTACCAGAGCTATTCCGCTCGATCCTGAATTCGGAAAGAAGACCGAGGTTGTTAAGGAGTAGCATTTTTTTAAGAAATGGTGCTGCTCGATTTTCTCTCAATTTTTATTGATAATTTTCGGGATCAATGCGGATTAGTATTCCGAAGGATTTCATACTTACGGCTTAGGATTATAAATTACCTTTGCCTGCTTAATACTATTGCTGGATTGATGCCGCTAATCTTTTTCAACTATCCGGAGATTTAGCCGTGGCAAAAAACAAGCCTCTTTATAGAAACCCGTGGGCATGGGTGCCATCGTTATATTTTGCCCAGGGTATTCCTTACGTAGTCGTAATGATGGTATCGGTAATTATGTACAAGAGGCTGGGCATCTCTAATACAGATATCGCTCTGTATACAAGCTGGCTGTACCTGCCGTGGATAATCAAACCTCTCTGGAGCCCCATAGTTGATATTCTGAAAACCAAACGTCT
>JBJKTB010000209.1:0-20497 GCA_046703345.1 Ignavibacteriaceae bacterium | reverse complement strand
AGTTTGTTCATTACGCCCACGACCCCGCCGATCCCAACAGTTTAAGCTACAACACTATCCGTTCAATTTATCAGGATACCGCCGGAACATTATGGATTGGCACGCTGGGCGGCGGGCTAAATGTTTTGGACAAGTTAAAAAATAAGTTTATTTGTTTCAGGCACGATCCTCAGAACAGCGGTTCGATAAGTGAAAATTCCGTTTCCTCAATTTACAGGGACAGGAGCGGAAATTTATGGGTGGGAACTTGGGGCGGCGGATTAAATAAAATGGTTCTTAAAGGAGGCCTCGCCAACTGGCGTTCGGCGGTCTTCGAACATTATACTCACAGCAATTCGGATCCGCAGAGTTTAAGCAATAATATAGTTCAGTCAATCTATGAGGACAGTAAGGGAAGATTATGGGTAGGAACAGGCCAGGGACTTGATCTCATGGACCGCAGGAGCGGTACTTTCACTAGTTTTATAAATAATCCAGACGACAGCACCAGCATAAGCGACAACCAGGTACAGTCGTGCATCCATGAGGATAGGAAAGGAAATTTATGGGTTGGAACCTGGGACGGTCTTAACAAACTTGTTGTGAGAAACCGGAGCAGTCGCGGCAGACAGGGAAAATTCAAATTCATAAGATTTAAGCATTCGGCCGATAATCCGTTCAGCCTTAGCGACAACCGTGTTATTTCAGTTTTCGAAGACAAGGCCGGAAATCTATGGTTCGGCACATACGGAGGAGGGTTGAACAAACTTCCCGTTGATGAGCAGGAAAATCCTGATGCAGCCCAGGTGCATTTTATGAATTACTCAATGAAGGACGGGCTGGCAAGCAATATAATTTACGGTATTCTCGGCGACGCCTCAGGAAACATATGGCTAAGTACCGACAACGGCCTGACAAAATTTAACCCCGAAAAGCTGAGCATAAGGAATTATTATGAAAGCGACGGACTTCAGGGAAATCAATTTTTCTGGGGGGCCAGTTTTAAGGGAGCGCATGACGAATTATTTTTCGGCGGCACGAACGGAGTCAACGCTTTTTTCCCCGGGAGCTTAAGAGACAAAAAACATGTACCGCCAATAGTAATAACCGACTTTCAAATCTTCAACAGACCTGTTCCAATTTCCGGCGGAAATTCTCCGCTGACAGAATCAATTACCGAGACGAAGAGCATTACTCTTTCATACAGTCAAAATGTTTTTTCATTTGAATTCTCGGCGCTAGATTACACAGCTCCTAATAAAAATCAGTATCAGTACATGATGGAGGGCTTTGACAAGAACTGGATAAACGCTGGCTCAAGACGATACGTAACTTACACCAATCTGGATCCCGGCGATTATGTCTTCAGGGTACGTGGTTCCAATAACGACGGCATCTGGAACGAAAAGGGAGCATCGCTAAAAATTACTATTTTGCCTCCGTTTTGGGGTACATGGTGGTTTATACTTCTTTCGATATTACTGGGCGGAAGCATAATCGTACTGATAGTCAGTTCAAGGGTAAGGCATCTGCTTGAAATTGAAAGATTCAGAACAAAACTTGCGGCAGACCTTCACGACAACATAGGCTCAAGTCTCACCGAAATTTCCATTCTGAGCGAAGTTATAACTACGAGACTTAATTCCGCCAGCGAGGATGTTAAGAAGAGTCTTAAGATGATAAGCGACAATTCCAGAAATTTAATAGACAACATGAGTGACATTGTATGGCTGGTCAATCCGAAGCGAGATTCTCTTTACGATTTAATACTTCGGCTTAGAGATACTTACACAGAACTGTCATCCTACACAAGCATATCGTTCCGTTCCGAAAACCTTAAGTCGCTTGAAAAGATCTCTCTTTCAATGGAGCACAGGCAGCATCTTTATCTGATATTTAAAGAAGGAATAAACAACTGTATTACACACAGCGGATGTACGGAAATTTCGCTTGATGCGTTTGTAAGAGGAAAGCGGCTAGAAATGATATTGAAGGATAACGGCAAAGGCTTTAACATAAACGACGAATATTCGGGAAACGGCTTAAGCAATATGAAAAGACGTGCCGAAGCGATAGGGGGAGTTATAATGATAGAATCGAAGCCTAATGAAGGCACTACTCTTCAGTTTGTAGGGAATATCACCTAGAGTTATCTCTATTCGTTTAAATTGAATACTATATAATTTATATTAGGGAATCAAGATAATCCTGGAGTGATAATGATTCGTGTAGTTGTAGTTGAGGATAACGATGCTATTCGAGAGGGATTAAAGATCCTTATTGACGGAACAGAGGGTTATTCATGTTCGGCGGCATTTACAAGATGCGAAGAGATGCTGAAAAACCTGCAGAAATTAAATCCGAATGTGCTTCTTATGGATATAGGTCTTCCGGGTATGAGCGGTATTGAGGGGATTAAAAAAGCAAAAGCTGTTTTTCCGGAGCTTAACATTCTTGTTCTCACGGTTTACGAAGAAAACGATCTAGTGTTTGACGCGCTTTGCGCCGGCGCGTGCGGATACCTCGTAAAGAAGACACCTCCATCCAGACTGCTGGAGGCTATTAAAGAAGCGTATGACGGGGGAGCTCCGATGAGCGCTAACATTGCGCGCAAAGTTATAGATTTTTTTCAGCATACCAGACAGCTTTCCCCGAAAAAACCGGCCAATCCTCTCACCCCGCGCGAGAGGGAAATTTTAAGCGGACTAGTTGAGGGCAACAGCTTCAAAGCCATTGCCGATTCTCTGTTCATAAGCATTGAAACAGTGAGATTCCACTTCAGGAATATTTATAAAAAACTTCATGTACATTCCCAATCTGAAGCGGTTGCCAAAGCAATAAAAGAAGGTATAATTTGAAAGGATAATAACACAGTTCCTATTAGACCGGCCTGATTTTCATTGTACCCAATTCTAAAAAAAAATCAAATCTTTCTTCCGGAAATTAGCAGCAGAACCGGCAGACAAAGCTAAAACCGCAGTAATTATATAGCTGAAAGTTGATATTAACCGAAATTTCGAGAAATCTCGCAGGAGTTACTCCATTTGGGGGATATAACGCCTTATTTATTGCCGTATCGATAAAAAATACCTTCGTTTAGGTAGTAGTTTAGGTAGATGAATAATTTTAGTTTAAAAAAGTAAAATCGGCAGAATGAGAATTTTTTCCCTGCGCGGGGTATTCTCCATTCTGAATAAATAAGGGAACATCGGTAAAAGGCAGTAATGATTAAGGTAATTGTTGTTGAAGATAATGATACGATCCGTGAGGGATTAAAGATATTAATTGACGGAACGCCCGGTTATTCTTGTGCGGCTTCCTACAACAAATGCGAGAACATGCTTAAAACTCTGGAGAAGCAGAAACCCGACGTACTTTTAATGGATATAGGTCTTCCCGGGATGAACGGAATAGAAGGGATAAAGCAGGCTAAGGCCATACTTCCCGATCTAAATATTCTTGTGGTAACCGTCTATGAGGAAAACGATCTGATCTTCGATGCGCTCTGCGCCGGCGCGTGCGGCTATCTTGTAAAGAAAACTCCGCCGTCGCGACTTTTAGAAGCTATTAAAGAAGCATACGAAGGCGGGGCGCCAATGAGTTCTCACATCGCAAGAAAGGTAATTGATTTTTTTCAGCAGAAGAAACAGCCTGCAAGCGGAAAGACGCAGAGTATTCTTACAGCACGAGAGAAGGAAATTTTGAGCGGATTAGTTGAAGGCAACAGTTTTAAAGTAATCGCCGATTCGCTATTCATCAGCATAGAAACGGTTCGTTTTCATTTCAGGAACATATACAAAAAACTTCATGTACACTCACAGTCGGAAGCTGTTGCAAAAGCAATTAAGGAAGGATTAATATAGATACCGTTTCTTCTGAAATGAAGCATGTAATGCATGGTAATTTTCCCGTCTATTTGGGTAGGAAAAAAAAGCGTTTTTTAGCAGAAAATGGATAAATACCTTCAATTAGGTAGTGGTTTAGGCGAGGTTAAATACATAGTTTGTATCAAAGAATTATATTTTTGAGAAATTCCGCAAAAGTATAAACGGCTTATTTACAAGGAATTTTTAGACTCCGGTTTTTGTTATAAAGTTATTCCAGGGGTATTAAAAGTTAAGTTGAAGGTAAGCCGCATACTAGTGATATTCCGTATAGAAAAATAAAAATATTAAGGTTAAGATATTATTATAAAAATTCTCGATAAACGGTTATCAAAATGACAATAATTTTTTCATCCCGGAGGGATACATGAGATTTTGGCTACCATTAGTCTCCACTCTTTTCATAACAATAATTTTTACAGCCACAGGTTTTTCACAGACCGGAAAGATAGCCGGACGCGTTATGGACGGCAGCGGCAAGGAGCCTTTGCCTTTCGTTAATGTTATTATTGAAGGCACGTCGATGGGAGCGGCATCCGATATTAATGGGTATTATTCGATAATAGGAGTGTCTCCCGGTACATACACGCTAAAGGCTTCGGCAATCGGCTACACACCTATGGTAGTAAAAGACGTAAACGTTTCAATAGATCTTACAACAAAGATAGATTTTCAGCTACAGGAAACAAGCGTACAGTTAGGGAAAGAAGTAGTGGTTATCGCAAAGAGGCCGCTTGTAACGAAGGACTTAACCGCATCCACCGCAATAATAGACTCCAAACAGATAAGCGCTCTTCCTGTTACGGAGTTTAAGGATGTTCTTAACCTGCAGGCAGGTATAGTCGGCGGCAGCGTAAGAGGCGGGCGTTCGGGCGAGGTTGTGTACGCAATCGACGGAGTTCCGGTTACAGATGTGTACGACGGTTCCACAGTGGTGGACGTAAACACAAACTCAATCCAGGAGCTGCAGTTTGTGAGCGGTGCATTCAACGCGGAATACGGCAAGGCATTATCAGGATATGTTAACATTGCTACCAAGGACGGCGGGAACGAATTAAAAGGCAACATTACAACTTACTGGGGAAGTCACTACACAAACCATACGAATATCTTCCGCTATCATAACGGTTTCAATCCCTCTGATATACGAGATGTAGAAGGCGGATTAAGCGGCCCGATAATTCCGAACAAACTGACTTTTTATTCATACGCGCGCTATATATACTTCGGCGGATGGATATACGGAAAGAAAGTTTACAATCCTTGGAACATCACAATCAATCAGGGCCCAACGCAGCCGGTAGCCACCAGATATATTCTCAGCGCGCTGCCCAGCGGCAAGGGAGACGGTTCGGTTGTTCCGATGAACTGGAACGAAAAAATCTACGGTCAGGGAAAATTGACGTGGAAGCCGTTCGAAGGTGTTAAGATTGATTATAACTATATTCTCGATAACATGAACTATCAGAATTATGATCAGGCTTTTACTTATAATCCGGACGGCAATTACAATAATTTCAAAAGAGCCAATACAAACATTCTGGCTTTGACACAAACACTAAGCGCAAACTCTTTTTATAAACTCGATCTTTCTTATTTCTTTAATGAGTACACTCAGTACGTATACGCTAATCCGAATGATCCGAGATATACTAATATATTATTATTGAGCGAGACGCCGCAGGAAGTTCCTTCTTTTCTTACCGGCGGTACACAGCACTCCATGTTCAGAAGAGCCACAGGCACTTACGGTATTAAATTCGATATGACTTCACAGGTTACGAGAGTGCACCAAGTTAAATTCGGCTTTGAGTTCAACAGACACAACTTAATATACGCCAACACCTCGTTATATCAAGCTGATTCGCTTCAAGATCCGCAGGTTACTTTAAATCCTTACGCTCATATGAATGTTCCCAATCCGAACGATCCGAGCCAGAATTTAAATATTAACCTTTATACTAAACATCCTCTTGAAGCTTCAGCCTATATTCAGGACAAGATCGAGTTAAAGGAACTGATCGTCAATATAGGAGTTCGCGGAGATTATTTCTACCCGGACGGTCAGGTCCTTAACGACCCGTATGATCCTAATATATATAACCCGGTTGAACCTGCGCACATAGCTATGACGCTGGCGCAGCGCGAAGCCATCTGGTATAAGAAAGCCACTCCGAAGTTACAGATAAGTCCGAGACTCGGAGTTGCATTCCCTATAACAGACCGCGGAGTAATCCATTTCTCGTACGGGCATTTCTTCCAGATACCTAACTTTGATCTGCTCTACACAAATCCCGAATACAAATTCGGACAGGGCACCGGCAACCTGGGAATTGCCGGAAATCCCGACTTGAAAGCCGAACAGACGATAAGCGGTGAAATAGGTTTGCAGCAAGCAGTATCGGATGACATTTCATTCGATATAACCGGATATTTCAGAGACATCAGAAATCTTGCCGGTACGGCGACGAATTTGATCCCAATATACGGCGGTGCGGCAACATATGTTCAATACGTTAACAGCGATTTCGGCTTTGTAAAGGGCATTGTTCTGTCGGTAACAAAACGGCTTAAAGATCACTGGTCTGCTACTCTCGATTACACTCTGCAGTCGGCTAAAGGAAACGCTTCCGATCCAAACGCCACTATTGATCTATACACCAGCGGCGCAAGACCTGAGCAGCAGATGACAAGGCTTAACATCGATCAGACGCATACTCTTAATATGACTTTTTCATATGTAGGCGATAAGGACTGGGGATTTAGTTTTATCGGGCAGTACGGCAGCGGTTTCCCTTATACGCCTAGTGAATCGCTGGATCTGTCGCAAATTCTTACAAACGCAGGATTAAAGCCTTCTACATTTAACATAGATCTTAGAGCGTACAAAGATTTTATTTTCGGTAAGCACCGCCTCAGCATTTTCTTAAGAGTATATAATCTTCTTGATACAAAAAATCAGGTTAACGTATACAACGACAGCGGTGTGGCCGATTTTACAATTGCCGAATATCAGGCTCTTCATAACGGCAACCCTACAAACCTTGTAAACTCTGTGCAGGATTATTACAATAATCCTTCATATTACTCGGAACCCAGAAGAATAGAATTCGGAACAACATTTTATTTCAACCAATAAGTTTTAACACATTGGAATAATTATGAGAAAATTCAGATACCTAAATTATTTCGTTCTTGCGGCATTAGTTTTCATTTCAAATGCGTATCCGCAGAGCAGAAGAATTACCGCCAGAGGAAGCAGTACTTACCGCACATTCGGTGTGCACAGAGGAAACCAGGTAAGGACAATATTTTCCAATTACGGGGTTATCGCCCAGCCCTCGACATTACCGGGATATCCCCGCGGCGCATGGAAGTACGATCCTGACGGATACGTAGGAGATGTTAGTCCTTTAGTCGGATTAAAGCTGCCTCCGATTCCGCAGAGAGACGCTAGCGGAAATATTGTAAGCTACATTGATACTATTGTAAACGTGCAGATAACTCCCGTTTCCAGGCCGGGCGGCGGAAGATCCGGCGCGGGCGGACAGTTTTGGGGCTTCGATCCCATTCCGGGTTTCTTCAACCCTGTGATAGATCAAAATCTCGGCGGAGTAGCAATGAGCAACCTGCCGCAGACATGGCCGGATCAATGGCCCGATCAGCCTGACTGGTCGTATTCCGGCAAGCCGGTTCAGGTTAACGGGCAATATATAACTCCTAAGGTTGACTGGAACGGATATTTCGGACGAGGGCAGTTTAACGCCGACCAGGAGAGCTATTTCTGGATGGACGACAATGAAGATCAATCAATGTTTCAGCGATGGGGCTTTATTCCGGACTCAACAGATCCTACCAGAAGAGGGGAAGCGATTCAGGTTTCGGTTAGAGGACTTCAGTGGTCTAACTTTCTGGCGCAGAACGTTATCTTCTGGCTTTACAATATTAAGAATGACGGTACCAGCGATTATGATCAGGCGGTATTCGGAACTCTGGTAGGTACTTATGTAGGAATTCAGGGTGATGAATATAACGACGACGCTTCTTTCTTCGACGTTAGACAAAATATAACTTATACATGGGATATCGAACCGGGCAAAGGCTACGAATATATCCGGCCCGAAGCTAATCCTCAGTGGCAGCCCAATCCCTTTGCTGTTGGCTACGTTGCTTACGCATTTCTGGAATCTCCTGGCAATCAATACGACGGTATAGATAATGACGGCGATAACGCCAATTTCCCAGGCAACGCACCGTATTTTACTGCCCAGGATTTCCAGCCAAGAGTTATTAATCCTGGAGATAAATTAGTTCTTATAAATCCCAAAACATTTAAAAGAACTATACAGATAATGCCCAATGATACCATTACGGTTTATTCGATGGGTGTTCCTTTTAAACTTTATCCGGGGATCACTCTTCAGGAAGGTAATCTTCAGGCAGACGGTTCGGTTAATCCGAATGCGTATGACGGTATAGATAATAATCTTAACGGGATAATAGATGAAAACTATATTGTGGATTACAGACAGTTTAAGAAATCCCCTCAGGGCGTGGTACTTATTGATACGTTAAATCCGATTCAGCATAAGGATTATATTGACGGCACCGGTCTTACCGATCCGATGATTGATGAGGCCAGAGATGACGGAATCGATAACAACTCAAACTGGAATCAGCTTACGGATGATGTAGGATTAGACGGCAAACCCGGTACCGGCGACTTCGGTGAAAACGACGGCAAGCCGACTTCAGGTTATCAGAAACCTGGCGCAGTTACCGGTGTTCCCGTGGATTCCAGTAAAATTAATATATACGGACTTGAAGACACCGGAGAGCCGGGCGAGCCGAATATAGATAAGACCGACGTAGATGAATCCGATCAGATAGGTTTAACCAGCTTTCAGTATTTTGTGCCTGCAGGCGCTATAACTATGAGCAATGAAATCGATATGTGGCGGAGAATGCATCCCGGATATTTTGACGTACCAGCCTCGGTGGTAAATAATACTGCTACACACGGTGAGGATGGGGATTTTATTTCGGCGTCCGGATATTTCCCACTGCTTGCAGGCAGCACAGAGAGATTCTCACTAGCTCTTCTTTACGGCGATAATCTTTTTGAAACTATTAAAACAAAAAAGATTGCCCAGGTAATTTACAACGCGGATTACAACTTCCCGCGTCCTCCGGATAAACCAACCTTGACAGCAGTACCGGGCGACGGACAGGTTACTTTATATTGGGACCGTGTTGCCGAAACAACTATAGATAAGACTACCAAGAAAGTCGAATTTGAAGGATATAAAATATACCGCGGTACCGATCCTGATTTCTCGGATGCTCTTCAGATTTCGGACGGACGCGGACAGAAAGTTTTTTATCAGCCGATATATCAGTGCGATCTTGTAGACGGAATAACCGGTTACTTCCAGTCTTCTCCGTCTCTCTATCAGCTTACCAACGGAGCGCCGTACTTCTTAGGCACGGACTCCGGCATACAAAACTTTTACGTTGATAAGAATTTGACAAACGGAAGAACTTATTATTATGCCGTAGTAGCTTACACAAAAGGCGAGAGCGCGCTTGATATTTTCCCTACTGAAAATACACACTACATTTCAAAAGACGCAAACGGCAATATTACAACCGACATAAATACGGCTGCGGTAGTTCCGAATGCACCGGTACTGGGATATGTACCTCCCAAATCCGGAGTAAAACTGACTAGAGTTGCAGGGCATTCGAATGTAACTCCGCTTTATGAAGTAATTGATCCTACTGCAGTCCGGGATTCCTCCTACACAGTATCGTTTAACGATTCCGTAAGGAGCGGTGTAAACATTGCTTATTCTTATAATATACAAAACAGCGGCAACGGCGGATATATTCTTAAGGACACTAAGCTGCTTCCGTCTAACGGTGTTGTGGCCGACGGCGTGAGATTATCGATAGATACTACGTTTCAGGACGTTAACAATATAGTTATCGATTCATTGCGGTCGGGATGGAGCGACAGCGATTCCAATAATCTTGATTTTATTGCGACGCAGTTTTCTTACGCGCCGAAAAATCTTCAGGGAATAAGATATCCTAAGGATTACGCTCTTGTATTTTCGGATCAGTACAACTCATCATCCAACGATTTGCCGGTGTTTAAGAATGTTGGAATAAATCTGCCGGTGAAGACGACAAATTTCAAGGTATACGATGTTACCGATTCGGCTCATCCGGTTCAAGTTCAGTATGCTTTTACCGAAACAGGCGGTAAGAAACTTGATACTCTCTCGGCAAACGATATAGTATTTATTTCAGACTCAAGCGGAAACGCCATCTCCTGGAGAATGGTGTTTGCCGGCAACGATTCTTCATACGTGCCAAAAGGCGGCGACACACTTAAACTGTCGTTTACCAAACCTCTATCGAGTTCAGATCAGTTCGCTTTTACTACGTCAACTCCGTCTGTTGATCAGACAACTATAAGAGAGCAGCTAGACAAAATTAAAGCGGTTCCAAATCCTTATGTTGTTGCCGATGTGTTTGAACAGCCGCTTCCCTCTGGTATAAGAGGAAGAGGTGAAAGAGTAGTTTATTTTACTCATCTTCCTCCGAACTGTACAATACACATTTATACTTCCGCGGGAGTTGAGGTGCAGACGCTGCAGCATAACGGGAATATTAATGACGGAACCGTTCAGTGGGATTTGAGAACAAAGGAAGGCCTGGAAGTTGCTTACGGTGTTTATTTCTACGTTGTAGTTGTTAACAGTACGGGCGACAAGAAGATAGGTAAATTAGCAATAATAAAATAAAGGCAGACGTAACCATTACGGGGCTTGAAACATGATAAAAACTAAAATTTTGATTTTAACAATTTTGATGAGCGGATTGGTGTTCTCGCAGTCGAAGGTCGGCACAACAGCCGCGAACTTTCTGACTATACCGGTAGGCCCCAGAGCCGCAGGTATGGGAGGAGCTTTTACCGCTGTTGCCAACGACGTAACGACCGCTTACTGGAATCCGGGCGGACTATCAAGGATAGGAAAGATAGAATTTGCCGCTTCGTTCGCGCAATGGATTGCGGGAACTAAACTGAACTGGTTCGGCTTGAACTATCAGATTGATGAGGATGATGCGTTTGCTCTCAGTATTGATCAGCTCGATTACGGTCAGTCGGAAGTAACCACTCCGGATCAGCCTGACGGAACCGGAGAAAACTGGAGCGCATCGGATCTGGCGTTTTCTCTTTCTTACGCTAGGAACCTGACAGACAGATTTTCAATCGGCGGAACAGTTAAATACATCAACCAGTAAATCTGGAACGAATCGGCTTCGGCATTTGCCCTGGATATAGGTCTTCTATTTTATACCGAACTGCCCGGCTTGAACATTGGAATGAACATATCAAACTTCGGAACCGAAATGAAGCTTGACGGAAAGGATCTTCTGCAGCCTGTTGATATTGATCCGGCTCATGCGGGAAACAATCCCAATATTGCTTCTAACCTTTCAACGTCTTCCTGGCCTCTTCCTCTGCAGTTTACTGTAGGCCTGGGTTATGATATTGTAAGCAACTCCGATTGGAAGTGGACGGTTGCCTCAGACGCAGTTATTCCAAGCAACCAAACTTCATATCTTAATATTGGAACTGAATTAAACTGGAAAGATTTATTCTCTATTCGCGGCGGCTATTATTCATTGTCGCGCGGAGGCGGAAAAGTAATCAATCAGTCACAAAAAGGAGGTTTATCTGGAGGAGTAGGTATACATTATGACTTCGGCGGATTCTTCGCCAAGATAGATTACAGTTACACTTCATTCGGTATTTTTGATCCGATAAACAGAATAGCTATTACTTTAGGATTATAATTAATTAAATAATTCTTAATTCAATAAAAAAAGAGGTCCATTATGAAAAAAGTTCTTTTTACTACTTTTTTGTCGTTATTGATGGGCGTCGCAGTATTTGCCCAGTCTACTGTTAAAGTTACGTTCAAAGTAAACATGGGTGTTGCGGCGTATAACGGCATTTTCAAAGTCGGTACAGATTCCGTAACTGTAAGAGGTGATTTCCAGGCTGATGCAGGAGATCCGGGAGGAAACTGGCAGGGTTATTATTTTAAGATGACCAAGGATGCCGCCGATACAGTATATTCTGTTACGGTAACCTTCGCTGATTCATCAGTCGGAAAGAATTTCCAATTTAAATTCGTGATGAGCAACGACAGCTATGAAAGCAGCCCTAATAGAACATTTACTCTGCCTGCAGCCGATACAACTTTAGGTACTTACTATTTCAACAACGATACCGTTTATAAGGCTCCGGTTGCTACACAGAGCTATACAGTCACTTTCATTGCGGATTTAAGTTCTTATATAGGGACTGCTCCGGGCAAGTTTGATCCTTCTAAAGATTCAATCCAGATTATGGGTCTTAATAACTGGGGCGGCTACACAGTTACAGATCTTTCGGGCAACAGAGTTCTTACCCCCGATCCTTTCCAGGTAGGAATCTATTCTACAGTATTAACTTTCTCAGGTCCGGTAGGCGATTCGGTTGCTTGGAAGTTCAAGGCTTTTCCGGATTCATTATTCGGCAACGGCGGCGGTTATGAAACCGGCGACAACAGATGGTTCTATTTTACGAATAAGACAGTGGATACAGTCGGTCCAACTATTCCTCAGATTGTAATTTTGCAGCCCGGTTTAAGCAATGCGGTTTCGGTTACTTTTATGGTTGATATGAGAAAAGCGAAAGACGCGCATACCGGTTTGGCAATCGATCCCTCAAAAATCAATTTTGTGGGACTAAAGGGAGGTCTTCCAATCATCGGAAACTGGGGCGGCAACTGGACTGTAGCGGATACTGCCGACAGCACAGTTACAAATCCCAAAACAATGTGGGTGCTTCACGACGACGGTTTGAACGGAGACACAAAAGCCGGCGATAATATCTGGAGCATAGTAATTAACTTCCCTGCGGGAACTCCTTCCGGCCTTGTTGAATATAAATACGGCTGTGATTATCCAGGAGTAGATACCGTTAACGGCGGCAGCTCATACCTCGATAACGAAATGGGATTCGGTGTTAACCACCAAATTGTACTACAGTCTTCGCAAACAACCATGGTTATAAAGAACGAGTTCGGTACGAAGGATTCGGTTAGTGAATTTACTTCCGTGCAGAAGGAAAACAACTTGATGCCGAATGCTTATAAATTATCCCAGAATTATCCTAATCCTTTCAACCCGTCCACCGTTATTAACTACAGCATTCCGAAGTCACAGCTTGTGACGCTTAAGGTATACAATATCCTGGGACAGGAAGTTGCAACGCTGGTTAACAACGTACAGAGCGCGGGAAATTATAAGGTTACTTTTGATGCCAGCAGACTGTCAAGCGGCATTTATTTCTACTCGCTTACGACAGGGAACTTCACTGCATCAAAGAAAATGATTCTGATGAAGTAATTCAGAATAAGCAATTAGTCAGTTTCTTTAGCCCGGCTGAAAGTGAATAACTCGCAGCCGGGTTTTTTATTACTGATAGAAACCCGCACTTATCTGAAAAGTTTAATTTGAAATCTTATTAAATTAAGACGCAATTAAATTTCAATTCCTCTTACGTTAATTAATAAAGCTCAATTCGCCCTTACCGTCTTTTCCAACTGATAGTAGAAATTAATTGCCGCTTGATAATGGGGATTCAATTCTAACGATTTTCTTACAGCATTCAGTGCGTCTGCCGGCCGGTTAAGATAGTAGTATGCGCCCGCAATATTGTACCAAACCTCCGGATCGCTGCCGGAGAACTTGAGAGATTCGGCAAGATACTTAAGCGCGGATTCGTAATTATGTCCTTGAAGGAAGATCTGGCCCATCCACTTTGTTGAAAAGGCGGAGGGATTAAGTTTGTTCAAGCCGGTAAGGAAAGGTACTGCTTCATTAAAGTGTTTTGTGCTTATTAATTTTCTGGCTGCGTAATTGTAAGGCTCCACATCGTAAGGTTTATCGGCGATGATGGAGTTAACCTCTCGGCAAAACAATTGTATGTTCCCGTCGGCAAAGTAACGCTCCGCCGCACCGGCATGCGCGTCGGCCAGATTAACTTGTCTGGCTATAAATCTATAGGCGAGCGAATCGATAAAATCCTTTTGTTTAAAGTTCAGCAATTTATAATTGGGAGAATCTTTAGGAACGAAGGGATAAGTCCCGGTGATTACATCTATGGTCAGCCGGCCGATAGTAGAATCGAGACGCGTAAACGGAAACGAGGAGTTGAGTATGCTGTCCTGTTTTGCCGGAGTAATGTTCATGGGTTTCATATAAGGAAGCAGATTTACTTTTTCCATTTCAATATAGAACGCCTTCGCCATAAGCTTATAACCGGTTATGTCGGGATGGAGATGATCGACTATCAAATTTGAGCCTACAATACCGTAAGGGCTGGCGGCTTCGAACACGGAATCAATGTCGATAAAAGGATCATCATACATAGAACTTAGTCTGCGAATTACTGAATTAAAAATTTCCGGAGCGCGGAACCTTAACTCATCCAGGTCTTTCGCTTCGATAAAAGCATTCTTTGCGGCAAGGGTATCTCCGCTGTTTAAATAAGATTCCGCTTTCTTGTACACATCGTCCGCAGCAGGAAGGTCTTTAGTTTTCTTTGAGACAAATGGCTTTTGATCTTTCACATTGCTTGTAAGCGATCCGATAATAACAGGCACCCCTGCTTGTTTAAACATCTTCAGGATGTCGTTCAGATTTCCTTCAAACTGATTAATCCCTTCTTTGAACAGTTCGGAATTCAGTGGGACGAGGGATTTCCCTACCATCCTTTCCATTAAAGTAGCGTTTGTCTGCGGCGTGTTAGACCTGAAGAATCCTGCACACCATCTGATAATATTTGAGATTAGTTGATATGTACGAAAGTTCTCAAGGTTGATAGATAAATTAGTCAGCCATCTCGAATGTCCGCCGGAAACAGAAGAGGCAACACCGAGAGCGCCGTAATACTCGTTGTGCCCCATGTAAATAATTATTAAATCCGGCTTCTGTTTAATAACGGCCGGGACGAAGTCGCGAACGGAATATGAGCTTATCGCCGACATGCCGCAGTTAACCACCTCAATTGTCTTATCCGGATATAGAAGTTCCAGTCTCCTTTTTAAATCTCTGGGAAATGACGCGTTAGCTACGTAGGGAAATCCCTCAACGCTGCTGCCGCCGAGCACAAAAACTCTGAACGCATCGGTTTTCTTGACTTTATCGAACGAGTCGTTAACAGGGGCCGGAATATTATTCAAATTACTGAAATATTTTCTAGCAATATGAGGATTGATAAAAAGCCTGTCCGGGTAGGATGCGGAGACCTGTTTAAATAAAGTATAATCGTTGCCGTAATTAATTACCCGGAGAAAAATTTCAAGAATTATAAAAAACAGCACGGGTATTAAAACCGGGAAAAGATAAAACCATTTCGGCATGTTTTTATTTGACTGAGTATTACCGGATTTTTGCTCTGAGTTCATCATTAATATCGATCTGTAAAATTATGACGATTAATATAAGTATTTTGATAAAATTATTGATGCATTCAGCGTGAATTTACTTCAAAAGTCACATAGAAAGCTTTCTGCTCAACTTGCCGGAAAAACGTTGAAAACAGCTTAAATAAAGGGGAAAATAAATAAGGAAACCGGAATTTTGCACTTTTATTTATGGAATAATTTTGGGATGTTTAAACCTAAATTAACATCAAATTTTAGAAATCCACTGCCTCGAATTATGAAGAAAAGTTCACTGTTTATTTTATCAATTCTGTTGATAGTCATCTCCGCAAAAAAAATATTTTCTCAAGACCTAACGAAGGAAGAGTACAATAATCTTAAGAATCAAATAGTTGCGACGGTTGGCAACGATAAGATTACCGGCGCGGAATTTCTTCAGCGTTACGAATTCACTCCGCTTTTCAGGAAGCAGATAAAGAGGATGACACAATCATTAAAGCTGGAATTCTTGTATTCACTTATATCTGAAAAACTCTGGGCGCTGCAGGCAAAAGACCTGGGATACGATACTCTCTCGGTTATGAAGTACATTTCTTCCAAGTTAGAGAAAATGTTTGTTAGAGACGCTCTTTACCGCAGGGAGATAAAAGACAAAGTTAAAATATCCGACAAGGAAATTCTTCAGGACTTCATGCGGTACAACACTAAGCTGGAAGTAAATTATATCTTCGCGGACAATCTTTCCGAGATAAAAAAATTATATCATCTGCTAAAGATGGGAATCCCTTTCGATACGCTTCTGTCTACAAGGCCTGAGGCCGCAGAACAGGCGAAGCCGAGAGAGATAGGGTTCGGACAGATGGACGAGGTTGTTGAAGACTCTCTGTATGCGCTGAAGTTAGGGCAGTTTACCGAACCGGTCTACTCGGAAGAAGGATGGTATATATTTCGTTTAACAAACAGGATACAGCAGCTGGCTGCCGGTAGTCATGAAGACGCTGTGAAAACTGTTAAAGCAACTATTGAAGCCCGTAAAGAAGAGAAGCTTTATCATGCTTATTACGATAAGTTTTTCAAAAACAGAAAAGTAGAAGTCAACGCTCATCTCTTCAGAAGTCTTGCAAGAAAACTTTCCCGAATGCTCACGGCCAGGAGATCGCAATTCCGAATAAAAGACGGTGATCCTGTGTACCTTGATGTTAGTGATGTGCTGAATCTGGAAAAAGAATTCGGCCCGGATTCCATGAAGATGGCTTATATTGAGTTCGATAAAGATCCGAAGTCTTTGAAGGTGTTCGTTGAGGATTTATCATGGGAAGGCTTCAGCGCTGTTAAGACTGATACTTTATCAATGATGAGATTAATAAACGTTGAGACAAAGAATAACATTGAGCATGAACTGCTTGCCAGGGAAGGAATAAAAGAGGGACTGGAATACCTTCCTTCAGTGCAGAGAGACTTAAAAGAATGGCGCGAGAATTATCTTGCCCAAATATTAAAGAACAAATTTCTGGATTCGGCTAAAGTGGGGGAGAAAGAACTCTACGATTACTACAGGCGTTTTAATAAGGATAACTTCTATCCTGAAGAAGTATACATAATCGAGGTCTTCAGCGACAGCACTCAAGAGAGGGATAAAGTTTTAAAAGAGCTTAAAGAGGGGGCCGACATAAAAGCACTGGCCTACCGGTACACTCAGCGAGTATGGGCAAAAAAGGACAGCGGCCAGTTCGGTTATTTCCCTATTACCATGCACGGTGAGATCGGGAAAACGGCGGCTTCAATGAATGTGGGAGATATTTACGGGCCGTTAAAGGTGCCGGGAGGGTATTCCGTTTTCAAACTGATTGGAAAGCGTCCAGCGCGTACTGAGCTTGCTCAGCCTTTCGCAAAAGTTAAGAATGATTTAAGACGGGATCTGGAAATACAGAAAGAGCGGAAAGCGGTAACCGACTATACTGTAAAACTCGCTCAAAAGTTCGGCATGGTAATTAATGGTCCGGTGCTCAGAAATATTCCTGTTACTCAGGTAAACACATTCGGATTCAGGTACTTCGGATTCGGAGGGAGGCTGACCGCCGCTCCTCTTATGACGCCGAATGTTGACTGGGTGCAGCCGTACCTGAAAAGTCTTAATATAAATCCCTGATGTATATCCTTGGAATATCGGCTTTTTATCACGACAGCGCGGCCTGCCTGTTAAAAGACGGCGAGATAATTGCCGCTGCTCAGGAGGAAAGATTCTCGCGTAAAAAGCACGACGCGGGATTTCCAGGCGGAGCTATAAATTTCTGTCTTAACTATGCCGGTATCACCGCTAAAGAATTAGACATCGTAGCATTCTACGATAAACCGTTCTTAAAATTCGAACGCCTTCTTGAAACTTATTTAACATACGCTCCCGCCGGGTTGAGATCCTTCATTAAAGCAATGCCCGTTTGGATAAAAGAAAAACTATGGATGAAAGATTATATCCAGAAAGAACTTGGCTACGAAGGAAAAATAATCTTTCCGGAGCATCACGAGTCTCACGCGGCTTCAGCGTTTTATCCCTCTCCGTTTAACGAAGCGGCCATATTAACTATGGACGGAGTAGGGGAATGGACTACAACCAGCTTCGGGATCGGCAAGGAAAATTCGCTCGATCTGATTTCAGAAATCCGGTTCCCGCATTCCTTGGGTCTTCTGTATTCAGCGTTTACTTATTACGCAGGCTTCAAAGTCAATTCGGGCGAATACAAGGTAATGGGATTAGCGCCGTACGGCGAGCCGAAGTATAAAGACCTGATTTTAAAAGAACTGATTGATGTAAAGGACGACGGTTCATTCAGATTAAATATGAGTTATTTTAATTACTGCGCCGGGCTTACTATGACAAGTGAAAAATTCCACCGGCTGTTCGGCGGCCGGCCCAGAAAGCCGGAATCAAAACTAACTCAGAAAGAAATGGATCTGGCGCGCTCGATACAGGACGTAACCGAGGAAGTCGTGCTTAAACTCGGGAGGCATGTCTTCAAAGAAACAGGCATGAAAAACATTGCTCTTGCCGGCGGAGTAGCCTTGAACTGCGTTGCAAACGGGCGGCTTCAAAGGGAAGGGCCGTTTGATAGTATTTGGATTCAGCCGGCATCAGGTGACGCCGGCGGAGCTCTGGGCGCGGCTCTCATCGCATGGTATAAATATCTCCGCAATCAAAGAACAGTAAACAGAAGTAGCGACATGCAGAGCGGTTCATATCTCGGGCCTCAATTTTCGGATGAAGATATATCATCATTCCTTGACGGGAACGGATACAAAGCGCATAAATATGCTGACGGAGAATTATCCGGAAAAGTCGCCTCATTAATAGCCGAAGGCAAAGTGATAGGCTGGTTCAAAGGAAGAATGGAATTCGGGCCGAGAGCGCTCGGCTCACGATCAATTATAGGCGACGCGCGCTCGCCTGAAATGCAGTCGTTAATGAATTTAAAAATAAAATTCAGAGAAAGCTTTCGCCCCTTCGCCCCTTCGGTTCTAGCTGAGAAAGTATCGGAGTATTTTGAGCCCGCCGCCGTAAGTCCTTATATGCTTCTTGTTTCATACGTAAAAGAAACGCGACGCAAAAATGTGAGCGATAAAGATGAAAAACTTTTCGGAATAGAAAAACTAAGCATAGTACGATCTGATATACCTGCAGTGACGCATATTGATTATTCCGCGAGGCTTCAAACCGTGCACAGAGAAACCAATCCTGATTTTTACGATCTGATAGCTGCGTTCGAAAAGGAATACGGATGCGCGGTAGTAATCAATACTTCATTCAACGTGAGAGGGGAGCCCATTGTATGCACGCCAGAGGACGCGTACAGATGTTTTATGCGGACGAATATAGATTACCTTGTACTGGGAAATTATCTTCTTAGGAAGGAAGAACAGAAACCGTTGGAAAACGATTCTTCATGGGAAAAAGAATTTGATCTGGATTAAAAAGGAAGATTCATGATTCTTGAAGAGATCAGACAAATAAAAGAAACCAAAAAGGATTTAAGGAAATTCGGGGTAACAGTCGGAACCGCACTGATTGTTTTGGCAGCGTTACTCCTTTGGAGAAATAAACCGTCGTTTATTTACTTCGCCGTCTCCGGCGGGGGTTTGTTAATTTCCGCGCTTGTATTTCCTTCCGTACTGAAGCCGCTTAATAAAGTATGGATGGCTTTATCCATAGTACTCGGCTGGATAATGACCCGTGTAATTCTGACAATTTTGTTTTATCTTGGGGTAACTCCTATAGCATTGTCGGCAAAATTATTCAAGAAGCAATTTCTTGATCTTAAAATTGACAGAGCTGTAGATTCATACTGGATTAAGCGCGAACAAAAAGAATTTGATAAAGCAGATTACGAGAGACAGTTTTAATTATTTACTTTCACGTAACACTTTTTATCAGAGAAAAATATGGGAAAAATTTCAATCGTATCCGAACTTTGGCAGTTTCTAAAAGTCAGAAAAAAATGGTGGCTGGCGCCCATTCTGGTTTTTCTAATACTTCTGGGCGCGTTGATTGTACTGACCCAGGGTTCTGCTCTTGCTCCTTTTATTTATTCGATCTTTTAAAAAATTACCGGTAACAAAAATTTAACCGTGGCCAAGAAAACTAAAATAATAATCAAGAAAGAAAAAAAGAGAATTCCCGTCCCGAAGAAACCGCCCAAGATCGAAGAAGACAAAAAAGCTTACAACCGGAAAAAGGAAAAAGAAAAATTAAGAAAGAATTTAAAGGGGAATTCCGGCAAAGCATGATTAAGGCATCCGTTATTCTGGCATTCTATAATAGAACCGATTAACTTAAACTGGTGTTCGCCGGTTTGGAAAGGCAGTCATTCGGAAATTTTGAAGTCATAATAGCCGACGACGGATCTTCACCCGCTTCAGTCGAATTCATTGAGTCACTTTCACGGAAAGTTAATTTTCCTGTAACCCACCTCTGGCAGGAAGATAATGGATTCAGAAAAAATAAAATTCTTAACAAAGCCGTAACCGCCGCAGCTTCCGAATATTTGATTTTTATTGACGCGGACTGCGTGCCGCATTCCGAATTCGTGCGCGAACACGTTGAGTATGCATCTCAAAAAATTTGTTTTA
>JBJKTB010000208.1:0-5041 GCA_046703345.1 Ignavibacteriaceae bacterium | reverse complement strand
AGCTGGAAGAGCTTATAGCAGAAGTCTCGGAAATAGACAAGATTGTTAAGAAATTAAATTGAGAGATAAAGACCGGCACATAGGCGCCGAAGAATAAGTACCTTGAAGATATTTGTTTTAAGAAAAGCTAATTGATTATTAAATGTTCGATCTGAAGAACAGCGGCAACGGGAAGGATGCCTTCCCGAGGGATTTAACCGGTTTGGAGCTGCATCTATTAGAGTCGGTGCTTCCGGAAAAAAAGCCGGGCTATAAAATTTACCGCGACAGAATAGAAAGACTTAAAGTTTCCGGTTACGGAAGGTTCGGCGGGGGCAATATGGTACTAAGCGGTAAAGGGACAAAGCCTGATCTCATGCTGTCTTCATCCCCGATATTCGCGGCAGGTACCGTAATATTTGAAGAGACAGCGGCGGATATAGTGATACATGAGGAGAACGACGGCGAGATCGAGTTTGATTTATCGTTTTCAAAGCCGGTTTCAGGGAACCCCGATCTTCACGAATTAAATAGGTGGAGCTACTCAGAATGGATTCCGGGAATGAGTGCTCCAGGCGACGGATCGCCTGTGAGGGAAATTGTTCTGGAAAAAGATAAATTTGTACTAGCCGCAGCGCCGGTTCATCAAAAAGTATGGCTTTACGATGCAGCTACGGGAGTGAATCATCTTATTCCAGCGGGCAATTTTAATAATAACCTGATGATAGTAAAAGGGATAAGTGATCCTAAGCAGGTGCTGAGGCCCAAGCAGCTTTTCACAAGGCTCGACGAATTTAAGGATGAAGAACTCGCGGCGGCGTTTATATCGTATAATAAATTTCTCAAACGTATTGAAATAGATTATTCCGGATTTGAGAAAAAGGAATTAAAAGAGAAGAAACACTTTTTTAAATTTTTTAAGAGAGGATAGTAATTGACTGCCGAAGAAATAATAAGTAAGGGGAAAGAAGTAATAAGAATAGAAGCCGAAGCGGTGGCTAATCTTTCAGAGAGCATCGACGAGGAATTCGTAAAAGCAGTTGAAGTAATATATAACTGCAGTGGAAGGGTAGTACTTACGGGAATGGGGAAGTCGGGCCTGATTGCCAGAAAGATAGTAGCGACATTAAACTCAACCGGAACGGCGGCCATATATCTACATCCGACCGACGCACTCCACGGCGATCTTGGGATGGTTAGGAAGGAAGACGTAGTAATATTAATATCGAAGAGCGGGAATACAGAAGAGATAGCCAATCTCATCCCGATGCTGAAAAGACTTAAAGTAACGCTAATCGCGATGGCGGGCAGTAAAGACTCAAAAGTAGGTAATGAGTGCGATATTTATTTAAATGTTGACGTAAAGGAAGAAGCCTGTCCGCACGATCTGGCGCCGACCGCATCAACAACGGCAACGCTGGCATTGGGAGACGCACTGTCGGTTGCTCTTCTACAGAAGAGAGGATTCACGGCCGAAGACTTCGCATATCTTCATCCAGGCGGAAGTCTCGGCAAGAGGCTCTCGCTTGAGGTAAAAGAGATAATGATAAAAGGCGACAAGGTGCCTAGAGTAAATGAGAGCACTTCAATTAAAGACGTAATCCTTGAGATTACCAGCAAGCGGCTAGGTACAACCTGCGTGATTAACGAAGAGGGAAAGCTTGCCGGAATTATAACAGACGGCGATCTCCGAAGGCTTCTTGAAAAGACGATGGACATCAAGGATCTTGTGGCTAAGGATATTATGACAAAAAACCCGAAGGTAATGAAGGAAAATTTTCTCGCATCGTTTGCCTTGCAGCAGATGGAAAATTTTAAGATAACCGCGATGATAATTATTAATGGTGATCAGACGCCTGTCGGGATAATTCATCTTCATGATCTTATAAATCTCGGTCTTCGTCAAAGATGAGATTATTGGCAATAGTGCTGGCCGCGCTTCTATTAGCCGGCTGCGGCGAACAAAAAGTTAAGCCCACCGTCAACACTTCCATTAAGGCGGAAAAACTTCCTATACAGGAGAGCTGGGGCGACACAGTTTTCTTTTCGGATTCAGGAGCGACCAAAGCCGTACTTTTCGCGAAGCATATGAGAATTTTCGATCAGCCGTCGGAGACACTGCTTGATACAATCAAAGTGGATTTTTACAACGACACGGGTCAAAAAACATCAACGCTTACCGCGAATAAGGGAAGGGTAAACGACGCAACAAAAGATCTGTACGCCATAGACAGCGTTGTTACTGTAAGCGACAGCGGCACTACTTTAAAGACGCAGGAACTGATGTGGCGGAACCGGGACAAGAAGATAGTTTCCGATAAGTTTGTAACAATCATTTCGCCGAAGGAAAAAATTCAGGGCTACGGTTTTGAATCGGACCAGAGCCTGAAGAATTATACTATCTATAATATTACTTATGTTACGCGCACCGATACGACTAAGAAAAAAAAACAGAAATAAATTATTGCTGTCTTTATGCGGGAGTGAACTAAGTTTTAATGCATAATATAAATTGTGACACCTAATTTTATGCCGCAGATATCTAAAATATTTTTCACAGCGCTGCTGATATTTATCTTTGCGAATACAAGCGGTTTCGCCCAAAAGGATAACCAGTCGGATTATATTACCGTGCTCGGAGACAGCCTTGTAGGAAAAGTAATAAACGGTGAAGCTGTGCGCCAGGTATACGGACACGTTGTGCTGACTCAGGGGAATGTAAGGGTAACGTGCAACCAGGCTATTCAGTATTTAGCCGACAACAACGCCGAGCTGATAGGAAATGTTATAGCCACTCAGGATACGCTTACAATAACAACACAGAAAGCATTTTATTTCGGAAACGAGAAGAAGGCCGAAACAGATACAAGCGTAAGGCTTAACGATAAAAAAGTTATACTCACCGCCGATTCCGGTGTTTATTTTTTCGATCTGGACAAAGCTATATTCAAAGGCAACGTAACTCTGTTCGATACATCGTCAACTCTTACCTCACAGGCGCTGACATATTTCAGAAAAGAAGGCAAAGCGATAGCTGTGGACAGCGTTAAGATAGTGGAATCGAATAATATAATAAGGGCCGACAGTCTAATACATTTCAGAGAAAGCCGGATAACATACGCAAACCGGAACGTAAGAATCAGCAGCACAAACAACAATACAGTGATATTCGGGAACCACCTGGAGGACTATCCTAAAAATCATTATACCTTAATTACTGAGCGGCCGCTGATGATTCAGATAGACTCTTCCTATTCAGAACGGAGGGATACATTGGCGGCGCCGGGCGACACTTCAACACTGAAGATTGATACACTTGTAATAAGATCTTTAAGAATGGAGGCCTTCCGGGACACGGTTAATATTTTCCGCGCGATGGATTCGGTGAGAATAGTAAGAGGAAGCTTTGCAAGCCGGAACGATTATACAGAATATTTCAGAAGCAAGGGAGAAATAGTAACTAAGCAGCTCACAGCCAAGTCGCCCCAGCCTGTTATCTGGTACGATACTTCACAGCTTACCGGAGACTCGGTTGCCATCTTCCTTGTGGACAACAAGATAAGGACGCTTGACGTTAACCGCAACGCTTTCATACTTTCGCAGAACGAGACTTATAAGAAGAGATACGACCAGATGTCGGGCAGCCGCCTGGTTATTCATTTTCTTGACGGCAGAATCGAGGAGACTGAAGTGTACGGCGGCATTCACAGCATTTATTATTTGTACGAAGACAATTCTCCCAACGGTCTTTCGAAGTCCTCATCCGATTCGGCGAAGATATTCTTTGATAACAATAAGGTAAGCGAAGTTAAGCTTTACGGTACGCCAAACAGCGAATACTATCCTGAAAACAAAGTTGAAGGCAGCGAACTTACATTCACACTGCCGGGATATATTATTTATAATGACAGGCCAGAAAAAGCCGCGCTTGTGGCTGGTGAGGAATCGTTACCGGGAAATTATCAGCGCGGAAAAGAAGAAAAGCTTAAGGGAAAATCAAAAGATAATTTCGGGAAAATGTCTCATTAATCTGTGCATTTGATCTTACTAAACTTTATTTTGAAACCAAAAAAATAATTACAACCGATGCCGACAAAAACTTTAAGAAGCGAAAACCTTGTAAAAATTTATAAGCGCCGCACGGTGGTTAACAAAGCATCAGTGCAGGTATCAAAGGGCGAAATAGTAGGACTTCTGGGTCCCAACGGCGCAGGAAAGACTACCACGTTCTATATGATTGTGGGCATGATTCGTCCAGACGGCGGCAAAGTATTTATAGACGAGACTGAAATAACCCATGAGCCGATGTACAAAAGAGCCAGGATGGGTGTAGGGTATCTTCCGCAGGAAGCTTCGGTATTCAGAAGGCTTTCGGTTGAGAATAATATTTTAGCTATTCTGGAAACCACGAATCTGGACGCGAAGGCGCGCAAGGAAAAATGCGATACTCTTCTTGAAGATTTAAGCATAACGCATATAAGAAAGAGTTTGGGCTACCAGCTCAGCGGCGGCGAGAGAAGGCGTACTGAGATAGCCAGAGCTCTTGCCACCGATCAGAGTTTTATACTTTTAGACGAACCTTTTGCCGGAGTTGATCCTATCGCCGTTGAAGATATAATGACCATAGTAGCTAATCTTAAGAACAGAGGAATCGGCGTGCTGATTACTGATCATAACGTGCATGAGACTTTAAGCATAGTGGACAACGCCTACATTCTTATCAACGGCCTAATCTTCAAACAGGGAAAGGCGGAGGAACTAGCCGAAGACGCCGAAGTTAGAAAACTCTATTTGGGGGAAAAATTTAAGCTTGACAGATACTGATCTCATCTTTAAGTTGACAAATATAAAATAATTCGATGCAATATGGGGGCATTGATTATTCGTCAGCTAAACAGAGGAGAGATATGAAAGCAGTGGTCTTAACCGGCAGGATATTTTACCTTCTAACTTTTTTCCCATTCCTAATACATGCACAGTTGAAAAGTCCGGACAACAGGGCGGACTACATAATTATAACTCCAACTCAGTTTACGCAGACAATACAGCCGCTGATAAAACT
>JBJKTB010000207.1:0-4353 GCA_046703345.1 Ignavibacteriaceae bacterium | reverse complement strand
GCCTTGGGGCACTCCGGCTTTCCGAAATAACCAATATAAAATATGCTTCTGACCCACCGGTTAAAGCAGCAGCAGCAAAGTTACAGTTAGCACACGTACATTCTGCTCGCCGCCGCTTTTACCTGACAGATTAAGGAACTGCAATTTAGCGCTCAGATCGAGAGGCAGAGACGGTATAACTCCGATTTCCGCGCCTAAACCGATACCCGCTCCGTATCTTGTTCCCGAATTTTGAACAATCCGTGTACCCTTATTTGCAGTTTCCTCCAGGTTGCCGAAGCGGTTCATTGCAACGTCAACTGCCAGGTAGGGCTTAATCAGAGGCAGGGGGAGTAGAGTAAGCTCACCTTCGGCGCCGATAGATATAATCTTCAGAGACGATTCGATGCTGAGGCCATTCTGCACGCCGCTGCCCTGGAACACATGATAGTCTACGTACACCGCAGGAGTAAAAGGTATCAGCGGCAGATTTAATTTTCCTATTGCGCTAATATGATAACTACCGGTAAAGCCTTCTCCGTAATTGGCAATACTATTTTTATAAAAATCCGGCGATTGAACCGAAGTGATGCCGCCGCCTATTCCGAGTCTTAATATCTGAGCATTCGATTCAAAAGACAAGAATAAAAGCATCATGCTTAATATGCCGAAGAAATAAAACTTTTTCATCTTCCAGCCTCGCTGATTTAGTGTAGAGATTTTTACTTAGTCCAAAGACCTCTTTTACTTAAGCGGTAAATTACGTTTTCTGAATAAAAGAAAAAATAATTTAATTAATAATTATTTAATATTTCGCTTTAAGTCACCTTTAGTATTCTCTTTTATTCCCTTGACATAAAGTTTTATAAAAAACTATATTAGTATAATTAATTTCAAAAATTTAATTGCGTTAAATTCCGTTATCACGGTACCCGGGGGATACATTTTAAAGCAGGATAAAGCAACATATAAAATTCGCCTTTTAGATTATAATTCCGGTAATTACCTAGCTATTTATAATTTAGCGGCGGGATGCGTCTATACGGCCGGAGCGGTGCTTCCCGGAATAGGTTTTATTCCCACGGCGCTGCTTCTGATAATCTCAGCAGGCGTATTTCATCAGACCTTAAAGAAGGGCGCGCGAAAAGGGACTGTATCACCAAGCGATTTTTATTTTACGGCGGCGGGATTTTTATTTCTCAGATATTATTTCGGAGATGGCATCAACGCGGGGCTGCTGCCTGTAATTTTATTGAGCTGCGGAGCTCCGCTTGCTGCGTTAATGCGGAGATATAGAGGCAGTCAGGCAGGAGATTCGGACGGGCTGAGATTTCTGGCATCTTATGGTGTTTTCTTCCTTTTCGGGTTCATAATTTTTTACATTTTTATAAGTAAAGGGTTACTCGGCCCGGAAACAAATAGTAATTTATTATCAGCCGGAACGAATATTTCAAACGCAGCATTAGCAGCCGGATGCTCGTTAGTAATTACTGCCGGATTTTACGCCATGCCGGGAAGAACCGAAAATCTTACAATGATATTAATTACCGGTTTGTTAAGCGCGCTAATTTTGAAATTAAATACGCCGGGTTCCATTAACGCATTATTGACAGGGATAGCCGCAGCATCTGCGATATCAATATTCTCGGTTTTAACAAAGATGCTTACACCGGACGGCGCGGCCGCACAGTTAGTGATAGGCGCTTTTATCTTCGGTCTAGGCGGATGGAAGTGGACAGTGCCCATTCTTACATTCTTTCTGCTTTCAAGTATACTGTCGAAGATCAGAAAAAGGAAAAATCCGGAAGCGGAAAACTTTTTCGAAAAGTCGGGTGTGAGGGATAAATGGCAGGTGCTAGCAAACGGAGGAACCGCGGCAGTTTTAATGATAGTATATAAATTTCTGGGACCGGAACTTTTATATACGGTTTACGTCTCATCAATAGCCGCAGTTTGCGCGGATACCTGGGGTACCGAAATAGGGACGCTGAGGAAGAATAAAACATACAGCATTCTAAAAATGAAAGAAGTTGAGCCGGGAAGTCAGGGAGGTATATCAGCGGCCGGAAGTGCAGGCACTTTATTAGGGGCTTTCATTATAGCGCTGTCATCTTTACATTGGATTGATGCGGAAAAATTAATTATAATTATTATAATAACAGCCGCAGGATTAGCGGGAAGCATTGCAGACAGCCTGCTTGGTGAGTCGGTTCAGGCACAATTTATATGCGGAGTATGTGGTAAAATTACCGAGCGAAAAAATCACTGTGGAGACAAGACTTTGCTATCGGGCGGAGTAAAATGGATAAGCAACGATACGGTCAATTTTATTACCGGAATTACCGGTGCATTGGCTTTTTTATTATTGACGGCAATTATTTAAGGTATTAATGAAAAACTTTATTATTTCCCTTGTATGTACGATAACTATCGCGGCAGGAGCAGTGCATGCGCAGACCGCCGCTCAAAAGTACTCGGCTGCGATGGATGCGTACAACTCACACCGCTATGCCGATGCCGAAAAACTATTCGATAAGTTCTTTAAAACATACGGACTGACCGACGAACTTTACGCGACGGCAAAATTCTATTCGGCAGACGCGCTTCTAAATCTGGGTGAAAACGACGCGGCAGCGGCCGGGTTCGAGTTTCTGGTTAATCATTTTACATGGTCTGCATTCAGAGACAAAGCACTTTACGAGCTGGGAATTATTTATTTCAAGCAGGAGCAGTATTCCAGAAGCCGCGAAAGATTTGTGAAACTATTGGACGATTACCCCGAGAGTGATTACGCCGGATCATCTTATTACTGGATCGGCGAGACCTACTCAAAGCAGAACCGACTGGCCGACGCGATTGTATTTCTTAAAGACGCGATAACCAAGCATCAGTACAATAAATACATTGACTACTCCATTTACACTCTGGCAAGGATATTCGAGACCACCGGTGATTACAGGAACGCTGTTAAATACTACGATAACCTGTTATCGTACCACAGCGACAGCCCTCTGGCGGATGCTGCCCATATAAGAATAGGAGTCTGCTATTTTAAGCTTAAAGAATACGACTCATCAGTACTGGAGCTTAACAACCCTGTGCTTAAAGATCTGCCCGAAAGCGTTTACTCCGAAAGCATATACATGCTCGCGAATTCATACTACAGGCTAAATCAATACAGCGATGCGGAACGGGCTTATCTGGAGATAATGCGCCGCTTTCCTTCAACGGGGCTGATGGAAGAGGTGAAGTACGGGCTCGCGTGGACGTATTTTCAGGAAAAGAAATACAATGAGGCTTATAAGCTGTTTAACAACTTGTCGGAAGGTACCGACAGTCTTGCCGAAAAATCTTTTTTCTGGAAAGCCGAATCAAAGCGTTACGCGGGGCAGGAGAACGACGCATTTCGTATTTACCAGGAATTCATGAAGAGATATCCCGACAGCGGACTTATGAACGGAGTTCAGTACCAGCTGGGCATATTATATTACAACAGCCGTAAGTTTGATCTGGCGTTAAAGTATCTGCGCAGCGCGGTTGTATCTTCCGATAATTCGATTCAGGCCAAATCTTATACTTTGATGGGAGAAATTGAGCTCGACCAGAAGCGCTTCGAGGAAGCAAAGAAAGACTTTGAGTCGGCCATGAATACACCTGGTATAACGGAAGACCTGATTAACCGTGCGGTGCTGGGCTTAGGGGCAGCCGATTATTATATGCACAATTACGCAGACGCGATTTCCAACTTAACTGATATCAGCTTCAGAGATCCTAACTTTGAAAAAGACAAAGTAAACTTTTATCTGGCCGAATGCTATTACGCGCAGGGAAATTACAAGGACGCAATTGACAGATACAACAAAGTCAGCAGGGATAACGAGGAACTCGGCAGTATGGCCTTATACGGCAAAGCGTACTGTTATTTTGAAACGAGAGAATATTCACTTGCCGCGCGGTCGTTCTCCGATTACATAAGAGACTACCCGGGCACTTCGAGAGAAGTAGACGCAAGACTGAGACTGGCCGACAGTTATTACGGGACGAAGAACTTTGCCGCATCCAGCCGTATATACAAAGAGATGTTTAACATAGATAAACGGGCGCTTAATAATCCCTACGCATATTATCAATACGCTCAGGCGCTATACAAGGCAAACGAGATGCAGAACGCCATTGACGAATTCAGGACACTCCAGCAGAAATTCCCCAACTCAGAATACGCCGATAAAGCATTATACGTTATAGGCTGGATTTATTTTCAGCAGGGCAACTACGAAACCGCCATATCAAGTTACAGAAACGCGCTCCAAATTTATCCTAATTCGTCGATCGCGCCGATAATTGAATATTCGATAGGGGACTCATATTTTAATC
>JBJKTB010000206.1:0-2649 GCA_046703345.1 Ignavibacteriaceae bacterium | reverse complement strand
GTAAGAAGGTTTACGATAAGAGAGAAGCTATTGCAAAGAAAGATATGCGGAGAGATCAGGAACGAAGCATTAAGTACTAGACTTTTCACTCGGATCGATTAACAAAAATTTACCTCACAATTTATTTTATACCGGAATACGCTAAATTATTCCGGACACATTTTCGAATTTCAGTACAGGTATAATGGCAAAGATTAATTTTCCTACCATCAACGAACAGATGGACCTTATTAAAAGAGGTGCGTTTGAGATCATTCCGGAGGAAGAACTACTGCGGAAGTTAGAAAACTCAATTAAAGAAAATAAACCTTTAAATATAAAACTGGGATGCGACCCCAGCAGGCCCGATCTTCACATTGGCCACTCGGTTGTTCTAAGAAAGCTCGCTCAGTTCCAATCGCTCGGTCATCAGGCTATTTTAATTATCGGCGACTTTACCGGAATGATCGGCGATCCGTCCGGCCGCAACGCCACCCGCCCTGCTCTCAGTCTGGAGGAAACCAGAATCAACGGGCAGACATATCTTGAGCAGGCATCTAAAATTCTAGACCGCGAAAAGACAAAGATAGTCTACAACTCCGAATGGCTCGGTAAGATGTCATTCGAGGACGTAATAAAACTCGCTTCGAAATATACCGTAGCCAGAATGCTTGAGCGGGACGACTTTACAAAAAGATTTAAAGCCAACGAGCCTATAAGTCTGCATGAGTTCCTCTATCCCCTTGCTCAGGCGATGGATTCGGTTGCGATAAAAAGCGACGTTGAACTCGGCGGAACCGATCAGAAATTCAAACTTCTCGTCGGCCGCGACATACAGCGCGAGTTCGGGAAAGAGCCCCTGGTTATTTTAACAATGCCGCTTATTGTAGGTACTGACGGCGTGGAGAAGATGAGCAAATCTTATAACAATTATATCGGCATATCCGAATCGGCGCAGGAGATTTACGGAAAAACTCTTTCCATACCAGACAGCCTGATATTTAACTATTACGAGCTTGCGACTGACGTTCCTAATTCAAAACTTAATGAGATAAGAAAAAATCTGAACGATCCGGAAGTAAATCCGAGAAATATAAAGAGAGAGCTAGCCCGCACACTTGTTGCTATGTACCACGATGAAGGCGCAGCCGTTGAGGCGGAAGAGCAGTTCGATAAAGTTTTTATAAAAAAAGAAGTGCCAGAAGAAATTCCGGAATTTAAATTCGAAGACGGCACTAATGAGATAGGTATACTTGATCTCATCGTTAAAGTAAATTTTGCTCCGTCCAAAGGGGAGGCGCGCAGACTCGTCTCCCAGGGCGGCGTATCGATTGACGGAGAAAAAATAGATGATATCGCCGCGGTAATTAAACTAAAAAATGAATCAATCCTGAAAGTTGGAAAGAGGAAATTTATAAAAATAACATTCTAGTTTAGAAAGGAGATGAGAATTTGTATGTCCCATCAAAAATATTTTTTACAAAAGGGGTAGGAAGACACAAAGAATATTTAACGTCCTTCGAGCTTGCGCTTAGAAGCGCCGGCGTGGAAATATGCAATCTGGTTACGGTCAGCAGCATTTTCCCTACGGGCTGTAAACGCATTACTAAGGAAGAAGGACTGAAGGAATTAAGGCCGGGACAAATCACTTTTTCGGTGATGGCCAGAAATTCGACTAACGAACCGAACAGACTAATTGCCGCTTCGATTGGCGTTGCTTTACCGGCGGACAATTCAATGTACGGTTACCTTTCTGAACATCATCCTTTCGGTGAAACGGAAAAAGTCGCCGGAGATTATGCCGAAGATTTGGCAGCCACTATGCTTGCTACAACCTTGGGAGTGGAATTCAATCCGGATACCGATTGGAGCGAAAGAGAAAATATTTATAAAATGTCCGGTAAAATAGTGCGTTCTTTCAACATTACTCAATCGGCCGAAGGAGATAAAAACGGGCTTTGGACTACAGTCCTTGCGCTCGGTATTCTTCTGCCGTAAAAGGGGCTTAGAAGATTGCTGAATGAGTTTGTTTTTTGGATCGTATTTGCTGTTGCCGCAGCGGTTATTATTATTATTGATCTGTATGTGACCGATCATAGAAGCGGCAAAATTGGACTGAAGCGCAGTTTATTATGGAGCGGTGTCTGGATAAGCACCGCTCTTCTTTTTAACCTCTTTATTTATTTCTACCTCGAGAACGGGCACGCAAAAGCCATCGAGTTCTTCACCGGCTACATTATAGAATACTCCCTATCCGTCGATAACCTGTTCGTCTTTCTTCTTATTTTTAACGTGATGAGTGTGCCCGCTAAGAACCAGCCGCATGTTCTCAAGTGGGGAATCCTTAGCGCTATAGTCTTCCGCATTTTCTTCATTCTCATCGGGGTCGGGCTGATAAATTTATTTCATCCTATAATCTATGTCTTCGGCACAATTCTTCTTTTCGCTGCTTATAAGATGGCGTTCGGAGGCGAGCAGAAAATAGATTACGAGAGAAATCCGCTCATCAAGCTGCTTAAAAAATTCTTTAACATTCTGCCGGACTATCACGGCGATAAATTTTTCGTAAAGAAAAGCGGAAAAATATTCGCAACTTCCCTCTTCCTTACTCTACTGCTTATAGAATCTTCAGATATAATTTTTGCGGTCGATTCGATACCGGCGGTAATA
>JBJKTB010000205.1:0-3982 GCA_046703345.1 Ignavibacteriaceae bacterium | reverse complement strand
CGGTACGAGTCCGAAATACTTATCGACCTGTCAAAAAGCCGGACTAACGCCTAAAGACAAATTCAACCTAACTTCTTTAAAAACCGTTCTCTCTACTGGCTCGCCGCTTTCAGTTGAGAATTTTCAGTATGTATATTCTGAGATTAAAGATGATCTTCAGCTTTCATCGATTGCCGGCGGGACAGATATAATTTCATGCTTCATGCTCGGCAATCCTAATCTTCCTGTTTATGAAGGTGAAATACAGTGCCGCGGACTCGGAATGAAAGTGGAGGCCTTTGACGAGGACGGTCGATCGGTATTAAACAAAAAAGGAGAGCTGGTCTGTACCGCTCCTTTCCCTTCGATGCCTATCTATTTCTGGAACGATCATGAAAATAAAAAATATATCGCGGCTTACTTTGAATACTTTCCGGGAGTATGGAGACACGGGGATTTCATTAAAATTACCGGGCGCGGCGGGGTTGTTATTTACGGCCGTTCAGACGCAACTTTAAATCCCGGAGGAGTAAGGATAGGAACGGCGGAAATTTACAGAATCGTTGAGGCGATGGAAGAAATCGCAGACAGCATTGTAGTCGGTCAGAAATGGAATAATGATGTGCGGATCATATTATTTGTAGTTCTAAAAAAAGGCTGCGAACTTAGCAATTTGCTGATAGAAAAGATTAAACTGAACATTCGCACATCCGCTACTCCCAGGCATGTACCGGCTAAAATAGTTGAAGTAAAAGAAATTCCCAGAACTATCAGCGGCAAGAAAGTAGAATTGGCTGTCAGCAGAATAATTCAAGGCGAAGAAATAGAAAACAAAGATGCATTAGCAAATCCGGAAGTGCTGGCGCAGTTTGCCGAGCTGGCCACTTTTTTAACGAAATAATTTATTTATTCGTTAATTTTCTTAAATTAAATCTTAATTTTTAAGGAATTATTTATGAACTTTTCAAAAGAGGTCAGGGGAGACGTACTGGTTGAAATAATCAATCTTAAAAGAGCCACTGTAATGGAAACTGAAGAATTCAGAAATATTTTACTTAAGGATATAGACGATGGGTGGAAGAAAATAGTTGTCGATCTGAATCATTGTTCATTTATGGATTCCACGTTTTTAGGAACACTTCTTATCGGATTAAAAACGATAATAAAAAGGGAAGGCGATCTCCGGATCGCAGGGGCGAGGGGAGATTCTCAAGCCATACTTGAGCTGACCCAGACTTCGAGAGTATTCAAATCTTATAAAAATTTGGACGAAGCTGTATCAAGTTTCGGCTGAAATCATTCAAAATATAATTATAATTTTCTAGACGAAGTAAAGAACTTTACTTCACCGATTTCTCAATTCTGGGAAGGATAAAAACTTAATTTTGCTAAGGTTGAGAAGCACAAGTGCATTATCTTAAAAAATTTACACCTTCTCTTACCTGCCCTTGAGTAATTATCAAAATTAATTTTTCGCGCTAGTGGAATAATTATTGTCTTATACGGTAAACATTTCTTGATGGGAAAGTCATATAAGTTAAATTTTAAGGAGAATTAAATGGACGTCGTCTTATTGTCTAGGATGCAATTTGCAATGACTGTCGGGTTTCATTTTCTTTTTCCGCCGATATCCATCGGATTGGCTTGGATGCTGGTTATAATCGAAGGATTAGGGTGGAGGAAGAAGGATGAGATCTATGTAAAATTAGGCAAATTTTTTGGAAAAATCTTGGCTTTAACATTTGCCGTCGGTGTTGCAACCGGGATTGTAATGGAATTTCAGTTTGGTACCAACTGGGCGGCTTACTCAAAATTTGTGGGAGATATTTTCGGTGCTCCGCTTGCGGCAGAGGGAGTTTTCGCGTTTTTCCTCGAGTCGGGATTTTTGGGGCTTTATCTCTTCGGGAGGAATAGAGTATCGAAGGGAACTCATTGGTTCTCAATTTTAATGGTTGCTATCGGATCGACATTGTCAGCATTCTGGATAATTGTTGCCGGTTCATGGATGCAGACGCCGGCGGGATTTATTATTAAGAACGGCCGCGCTGAACTGACTGATTTCTGGGCCGCGGTTTTTAACCCGTCTACCGTCATAAGGTTTTTCCATACAGTTGACGCCGCGCTCATTACAGGCGCTTTTATGGTAGCCGGCGTATCAGCATATCTTATTCTAAAAAATAAACAGGCTGAGCTAGCTAAAAGATCTATGAAAGTGGCGGTGATTTTCGGACTGGCCGTCGCGCTGCTGGAAGTATTTCCGTTCGGACACGAGAGCGGAAGGGAAGTGGCTCATGAGCAGCCTGCCAAGTTTGCCGCGATTCAGGGATTGTACACTACACAGACCGGAGCGCCTTTAGCGGTGTTTGCGTTCCCTACAATGCCTCCCCCGGAGCTTAAAGCAAAAATTGAGATCCCGGGACTCTTAAGCTGGCTAGCATTCGGCGATATGAATGCAAAAATAAAAGGTATTAATGAATTCCCGCAGCAGGATCTTCCGCCTTTGTTTATTACATTTGTAGCCTACCACAACATGGTCGCGCTCGGCATGCTGTTTATACTTCTGACCGGTTTAGGAACCTACCAGTTATATAAGAAGAAACTTTGGGAGAGTAAAAAGCTGCTGAAAATTTTTGTCTGGGCAATCCCATTTCCGGTTATCGCATGCGAGCTGGGATGGATATCGGCCGAGGTAGGAAGACAGCCCTGGATAATTTACAATATTATGAGAACTAAAGACGCCGTATCCGCTTCGGTTACGTCAGGCGACGTACTTTTTTCGATAATCATGTTCGGAGCAATTTATCTTCTGCTTGGATCACTATATGTTTATTTATTGACAAAAGAAATTAAGCACGGTCCGGAAGCGGCTGCCGTGAAGGAGGCGTAAAGAAATGGATCTGAATACAACTTGGTTTCTGCTGGTCGGCGTACTGATTATAGGCTATGCTATACTTGACGGCTTTGATCTCGGTGTAGGCGTTATTCATCTCTTCACAAAAGACGAGAACGAAAAAAGGCTGGAGATGAACGCGATAGGCCCGGTTTGGGACGGCAACGAAGTCTGGCTCCTAACAGGAGGCGGAGCTTTATTCGCGGCTTTCCCGGTTGTTTACGCTACGGTGTTCAGCGGCTTTTACATCGCATTTATGCTTCTGCTGGCGGCGCTTATTTTCAGGGCTGTGTCATTTGAATTCCGCGGAAAAGTTGATGCTCCGGGATGGAAAAAATTCTGGGATTACGCGTTCGGACTGGGCAGTTTAATACCGGCGCTTCTATACGGAGTTGCTATCGGAAATATACTTCGCGGACTTCCTATAAATCAGAACGGTGATTTTACCGGCTCGTTTTTAGGTCTGCTTAATCCTTATTCAATATTAGTAGGACTGGTAAGCTTAACCGTTTTTATTATGCACGGAGCCAATTATATGGCATTTAAATCGGAAGGCGCGTTAAAGGACAGGATGAAAAGCTGGATTAATAAATCGTGGATAACATTTATTCTTCTCTACGTAATTGCCACGTTTATAACAATGTTCGAAGCCGGTTTTTTGTTTGAAGGCATACTTAAGAATCCGCTGTTCTGGATATTATTCCTGCTGCTTCTGGCGTCAATATTATTTATTCCGGTTGCCGTAAAAGCGGGAAAGTATTTCCAATCATTTCTGGCTTCCTCGGTTACTATTGCCGCGATGATCGGATTTGTCGCCATAAGCCTGTTTCCGAGGCTGGTACCGTCAATAACCGATCTTACGTACAGTTTAACAATATATAACGCCTCATCGTCTCCAAGAACACTTACCGCAATGCTGATAATAGCGCTTATCGGAATGCCGATAGTTATCGCTTACACATACTTCATTTACCGCGTGTTCAAAGGTAAAGTAGTAATATCTAAGGAAAGCTATTAATAATTAGCCGGGGACTTTCCTTTGAAAGTCCCCCTTTTTATAGACTTCAATTTTTTAATCCAGTCGAATTCCTCTTTTCATTATAAGTATAATTC
>JBJKTB010000204.1:0-3254 GCA_046703345.1 Ignavibacteriaceae bacterium | reverse complement strand
GCATCGGCGGACGCTTTCACATTAGTTGAGAGGTTTGAGGACAAGCTCGAGCAGTTCCGCGGGAACGTGAGTCGCGCAGCGGTTGAACTGGCAAAGGACTGGAGAACGGATAAGTACCTCCGTAAACTTGAGGCGATGCTTGCGGTAATTGCCGAGGAAAAAGCTCTGGTGATATCGGGAAACGGAGACGTGATTGAGCCTGACGATAAAATTGTTGCTATTGGCTCCGGAGGAATGTACGCTCTGGCTGCGGCGAAAATGTTGAAGAAATACAGCGATCTTTCAGCAAAGGAAATCGTTGAGGAAGCTTTAAAGACCGCTTCCGAAATATGCATATACACAAACGATAAAATTAACGTAGAAGTTATTTAATCTCTAAAATTTTTTAATGAAGAAAAAAATGAAAAATAAATCGATGCAGACGCTTACACCGTCTCAAATAGTTAAAGAGCTGGATAAATATATAATCGGACAAACTGATGCGAAGCGCGCCGTGGCTATCGCGCTGAGAAACAGATGGAGAAGACAGCAGGTTAAGGATTCTTTACGGGAAGAAATACTTCCTAACAATATTATTCTTATCGGGCCTACAGGAGTTGGAAAAACGGAAATAGCAAGAAGACTCGCGAAGCTTGCCGAGGCGCCGTTCATCAAAGTTGAGGCGTCTAAATTTACCGAAGTCGGATACGTCGGGCGCGATGTTGAATCGATGATAAGGGATCTTGCCGATTACGCGGTGAACCTTGTGAAATCCGAGAAGACCGAAGAAGTGCAGGCCCGTGCCGTTGAGCTGGCCGAGGAAAAAATATTAGACATACTTATCCCCGCCGTAAAGAAACCTTCTCACGTGCCTGAAGAGGATGAAAGCGAGGTTAACAATGAAGCATATCAGAATCAGAAGACACGCGAGTGGATGAAGGAGAAGTTGAAGAAAGGCGAGCTTGACGATAAGATGATCGAGTTTGACGCAAACGCTCAGAATGCCGTGGGAATGCAGGTTCTTGGTCCGTTCGGACTAGATGATCTCGGTATAAACTTCCAGGAGATAATGGGCAATCTTATGCCGAAGAAAAAGAAAAAAAGAAAAACTTCAATTGCCGAAGCAAGGTCTGTCATCGCTCAGGAAGAGGCTCAGAAACTGATAGACATGGACGCGGTGCAGAAAGAAGCGATAGAACGGGTGCAGGACTCGGGCATCGTTTTCGTAGACGAGATAGATAAGATTGCGGGCGGAGGCAAAGGAACTGGTCCCGACGTCTCACGCGAAGGTGTCCAGAGAGATCTTCTTCCTATAGTTGAAGGCTCAAATGTTAATACTAAATACGGAGTAGTTAAGACCGATCATATTCTTTTTATAGCTTCGGGCGCTTTTCACGTTTCAAAACCGTCAGATCTTATCCCCGAGCTGCAGGGCCGCTTTCCTATAAGGGTGGAACTGAAGAGTTTGAGCCAGGAAGATTTTGTTAAGATACTTACCACTCCGGAAAACGCTTTGCTGAAACAGTACAACGCTCTTCTGAATACGGAAGGCGTAGATCTGGAATTCACAAAAGACGGAATTCAGGAGATTGCGCGGATAGCTTCGGAGGTTAACGAGAACGTTGAGAACATCGGTGCGCGCCGCCTTCACACTATATTAACCACTCTTCTTGACGAAATATTGTTCGATGTGCCTGACAAGCTTCCCGAAGATAAAGTTAAAATTACCGCCAAGGAAGTTAAAGAAAAACTCGACAGCATCGTAAAGAACAGAGATCTGAGCAAGTTTATTCTTTAATACTTTGATGTCTCTAAAAAAATTGTTATCCCGGCTTTAACTTTGCCATTTAAAATCAAAAGTTACTGCCGGGATTTTTATCCCGCGTTTACACCTGCCGGTATAAAAAATCTACTTAAGATTCACGCTATGAAAAAATTTTAAATGCATGCACCTGCTTATCACCGAGTTTCACCGCTTGTCATCTATTTCCGCTATTCAACAAAACATCCAATTGGCTTTCTAATCCGGGAACTATTTTAAAGTAACGTTTTCTGAGATATTTAAGTCTTAATGAATAATATAACTGTATATTTAATTTGATATACCGTGTACAAAATAGGCCGTTTTAATGAAGAAAGCCTTTGATATAACCTTTAATCGAAATCCGGTTCCGGCATAAAGGTTGTACACTCAAAACGGCATAAGCAGAATATCATCTTTTAATTAATTTAAGGAGTTCATAGATGGTCGTAAGAAGTATACTTTTTACGTTGTTATTATCTCTCTGCGCGGCTGTAGGAATTCACGCGCAGGAGGATTCAACCGGCACGGATAACGCTAACTGGAATCATCACCGATTCCGTTTCCACGAATGGCGTTTTGAGTTTAAAGGAAGACCTACTATCAGCCTGAATTACGGATTCTCAAAGATGGAGCGGAAAGATTATACCGAATCGTTTGCAAAACCGGGCATGATCGATCTAAAATTAGGATATACGCGCAACAGCTCTACATGGGCAGAGGATAAGATAATGGATTACGGCTTCCGGTATATTTATCTCAGCAATTTTTCTCAGAACTTATCAGGCGGCCAGGCTTCAGCACAGGAAATTAAAGCCGATCTCTGGCGTTTCGGTTTCGGCAGAGCTTCCGGATACGGGTACAAAATAGGGAATGCAGCTATCATTCCTTATCATTCATACAATTTCGGCTGGTCGAAATTACAAATGAAAGACACTCCATTGAACCCTGCCGATGCCGAGATTACTGATATGTACAACGGAAGCTTTCGCTTCGGAACCGGCTTTGAAGGAGGAATAAGTTTCAGAATTATACCGCAGATGTCGATTGACGCAGGCTACGAGCGCGATGTAATCTTCCCGAGATGGCTTTTCTGGAAATGGCTGGGAAGCGTTGCCGTCGAGACAGCCGGTCAGATCGCGATTGATAATTTTGTTGATGAGGTCCTCGATTCATCGCCGTACGCCGCGCCGATTGTAAACTTTATTTTGAAGAACGGCCTGGCATACGGAATCTACCAGTTAAGACATGATAAGATGAACTGGCCCGTAAACACCGTACCGCCGCTTGCGTATGACCAGTTTAAGTTAGGGCTGACTTTTATCTTTTAAAGTTAAGGCGCGCAGCTAAAAAAAATTAAATTTCTCCGTGACTGAACGGTTTATCTGCCGGGGAGAACTCTTGAACTCGTAAAGACACGGAGAAATTTTTTAGATTACTGATTAATCGGAAAACTTAATCTTCAAATTAATTA
>JBJKTB010000203.1:0-3218 GCA_046703345.1 Ignavibacteriaceae bacterium | reverse complement strand
TAAAGAATCCGTCCGAGTCGGCCTCCCATGGTAAAATTCTTCTAGCCTGGGAGAGTGAATGATGAAGGCTGACGCCGTTATAAGAAGAAAATCCTTCGCGCGATTTTACCGGAAGGTCTATTTCAGTTATTTCAACTGGATACTTTTCAAGAACTTTGTTAACTATAAATTCGTTTTCCTCAGGTGTTAAAGTACACGTGGAATAAACTACCTCACCGCCTGGCTTGAGCATTTTAACCGCAGCGATGAGCAGCCTTAGCTGAAGATCTCCTAGTCTTGCCGCTCTCTCCAGCGTCCACCAACTCTTCACCTCTTCTTTCTTTTGAATAATTCCCAGCCCGCTGCACGGCGCGTCTACAAGTATTTTATCGAAGTGTTCTCGGTAAACCTTGCTGAGCCATTCACCTTTTTGATGCACGACTGACGTGTTAATAATATTTAACCTGTCAAGATTGTAAATAAGCATCTTAACTCGGTCAAGCGCGATCTCGTTTGCAACCAGAGTCCCTTTATTCTGCATCAATTCGGCTAGACCGGTTGTTTTTGATCCGGGTGCGGCGCACAGATCCAATACGGTTTCCCCGGGAGAAGGAGAAAGCACCAGAGGCGGGATCATAGAGGAGAGTCCCTGAATGTAATATTCTCCCATGATGTGCTCGACTGTTTTACCGAGAACATCTTTGCCGCTTAAAATTTTGGCCGCTCCGGGTATAGCCGGCAGTTCCTCCGAAGTTATTGAGTAATCTTCTTTTAATTTAAGCGAAAGTCTTTTAAAATCGGTCTTTAGGGGATTGGTTCTTATATATAGTGTAGGATCTTTATCTATAAAGCTCGAATACTCTTTTGCAGCTTCTTCGCCGTAAAGGGAACTCATGTATTGATAAAAATTTTCACTTAATTCAGACACAGTCAGAGCTCAATATCTTGTTAAGTTTAATATTCTGAAAATCTCATAAACCGCGGTTAGTGAATTTTTCTAGACGGGAAATTCATTCTTATAATTTTTTTCAATTCTCTTGAAAAGTGAATCCAGATAATCTTCGTAATCTGCCGTCGCGGTTTTTATTTTCTTTTCTTCATTAGGGATTTTAATGAATTTGGGTTTAAGTCGGTTAGCGTAAATAATATATTTAGCGGTGGCATGATCTTTTGCCTGAAGAACCGGCGTGCCGTCGACGGTGAGTATTTCCACTGCTCCGAAAAATTCCTGTCCTATTACAAGAGCCTTACCGGGGAGTTTTAATTGTCCGCATTCATCCGGCTGAATGAAATCATCAGGAAATTTTTTTATCCCTTCTGAAGAAATGGATTCAACGCTTTGCGATATGAATTCTTTTTCGGTCAATCAGCTCTCTGAATTATTCTTAATAAATTCGGAGATTATGGATTTTAATTCGTCTGCACCGGAATATTTTTTAAAAGTAAGCAGTTTTGAGTTACAGCCTGCAATCATTGCCGAAGTGCTTTCAGACTTATCGTTTGCCAGAGCCAGCACGGGTATCTGCTGTTTGAAGAGCGCGTATGAGATCTCGAATCCCACACCGGTACTTGCGCCTGAAATTTCCGCTATCACAGCTTTGCTTTTTTCAAGCCACTTAATATCGCGTTTGTAAATTTCCTTATCGGTTAAAGGTGCGCCGGGGCTAAAATTTTTATTCAGCTCGGACAAAGCCGTATGCCCGAGCGAACTTACAACCGATATTATCTCTTTGTAGTTTTTTTGAAATTTTGTATTTCCCCTTATTGCTCCTGCACAGTATAAAATCATTTTAACCGCCTGTCATGTTCATGTAAATTTCTTCGTATAAAGGTACAACCTTGCTTTTATCAAATATTTCAACCGCTCTTCTCCTGGAGTTCCTTGAAAATAAATCGTATTTCCTTTGGTTTGTTAAGAGGTCGATTACATATTTCGCCATCCTGTTTATATCTCCGATTTCGGCGATAAAGCCTGTTTCGTTGTGACGGATTAATTCCGGCAATCCGCCGACACTGGAACTGACTACAGGTATTCCGCACGACATTGCTTCAAGCGCTGCAAGACCGAAACTTTCGGATTGAGACGGAATTAAAAATACATCCGAGGCATTTAAGATTTCAACGAGTCCGTCCTGCTTCCCGAGAAATTTTACCTTTTCGCACAAGCCGAGCTGTCTGCAGAGTCTTTCACATTCGGATCTATCCGGGCCGTCGCCGACCAGAACAAGTTTGGAAGGAACTTCTTTTTCAACCTGTTCAAATATTTTAATAGTATCCGTAACTCTTTTTACCTGTCTGAAATTTGAAGTATGGACCAGTATCTTCTCACCCTTCGGTGCAAGATGTTCTCTGAAAGAACCGTCCGGGCTCGGCTTGTACAAATCCGTATCTATAAAATTCGGTATTACGTCTATTTCTTTTTCAATTGAATAATTTGTAATTGTTTTTTCTTTTAGGAACCTTGATACTGCAGTAACACCGTCGCTTTCTTCAATACTGAATTTAACAAGAGGAAGAAACGAAGGCTCAAGTCCGACAAGAGTAATATCGGTACCGTGTAACGTGGTAATAATTTTTATATCCTGTTTGTCTTTCAACATCTGCTTTGCAAGATAAGCGCTTGTAGCATGAGGTATGGCATAATGAACGTGAAGGAGATCTAGCTTTTCAAAGGAAGCGACTTCAACCATTTTGCTTGCCAATGCAAGGCTGTATAACGGAAACTCAAAAAGGGGATAATTACTCATCTCGACTTCATGAAAAACGACATTCTCAATAAAATTTGTTAATCTGAACGGGAGAGCATAACTTATAAAATGTACTTCGTGTCCCCTTTGCGCCAGAGCTTTACCCAGCTCGGTAGCTATAACCCCGCTGCCTCCGTAAGTAGGGTAACAAGTTATTCCTATTTTCATAATATATTTTTTTTCTTACTTAATCCGTAAAATACAATAACATCAGACACCAAATATAATTTAAATTATTAACAATAATCGTTATTTGAAAATTGCGATGAGTTTGTTTGTTTGTAATCACTGGTTGAAATGGAAGGCATATTCTTTTGATTTGTTCCATAGCTCAATTTTTACTAAAGCTTAGTTCCTAAAATTTTCTTTTACGTTATTAAAATCGACCGGGTCAACATGATAAGGAACAATTGAATTTTCAAGTGCTTCGGTAATTTTAATATCCCGGATTTTTTAAACAACATTAATATTTTAGCTTATATCACATCCCAC
>JBJKTB010000202.1:0-16478 GCA_046703345.1 Ignavibacteriaceae bacterium | reverse complement strand
ACGAATTATTGCTTTGGGCAACAAAGCCAAAGAAATGCAGGGGCGGGAACATAAAGAGATAAGAGTTACCAGACCTATGCGGGACGGAGTGATTGCGGATTTCGAGATTGCCGAAGGAATGATTCGCGCATTTATTAAAAAAGTCAGAGCCGGTGCGCTCTCCAGCCGGAGAGTGGTTGTTGCCGTTCCTAGCGGCGTAACGGAAGTTGAAAAGAGAGCTGTAAGAGACAGCGCCGAACATGCCGGCGCAAAAGAAGTTCATCTTATTGCAGAACCGATGGCTGCGGCTATCGGCATTGGTATAGACGTTGAAGCGCCCGTGGGCAACATGATAATAGATATAGGCGGCGGCACTACCGAGATAGCGGTGATCGCTCTCTCAGGTATAGTTAACGAGGAATCGATAAGAATAGCCGGCGACGAAATGAACTACGCTATAATGCAGTTCTTCAAAAAAAATCATAACATACTTATAGGCGAGCGCACAGCGGAGGCTATAAAATGCGAAGTCGGCTCGGCCGTACCTTTGAAAGATGAAATCACTATTCAGGTGAAAGGAAGAGATCTTGTTGGCGGTATTCCTAAAACTACTGAGGTCAGTTCGGTTGAAATAAGAGATGCTCTTAACGAAGCAGTGGTTCAGATAGTTGATGCCGTCAGACAGTCACTTGAGCGCACTCCTCCCGAATTATCGGCTGATATTTTGGACCGCGGCGTAATGCTAACAGGCGGCGGAGCATTACTCAAAGGACTTGACGAGAGAATTAGAATGGAAACAAATCTGCCTGTTCACGTTGCAGAAGATCCGCTTACTGCAGTTGTAAGAGGCGCCGGAAAAGTTATAGATAATCTAAATCATTACTCCAAAGTTTTAATTCGTAACAGAAGATATTAATGGCAAGATTGCTTCGTCATGTTTGGGAAAACTTCAAAGAATATATAGTTCTGGTAGTACTGATTATAATTAGCCTCATTACCCTTTCACTGAACCATAAACCGGCAGTACGTAAAGTTAGGGCGCTAGCTTTCGGCAGCTTTGCAACCGTCTCTTCTGTAGTATCAGATTTCTTCAATACAGCCGCCGTTAAAAGTGAAAACAAGAAACTCAGAGAGCTGAATGCGGAACTAATGCTGCAGGTAAGCAAACTAAGACAGTACGGCATAGAAAACTCTGAGCTCAAGAGTCTGCTGGCTCTCAAAGATACTACCCACTATCCGCTTATTGCTGCCACCGTGGTTGCGAAATCCTTTAATCGTTCACAGAGTACTATCACACTAAATGTGGGAAATATCGACGGGGTGAAGCCTGGCATGCCTGTTATTAACGACTATGGGCTGGTTGGTATCGTCAATTCAACATCTGATCATTTTTCTATCGTTAGAACCTTAAAAAATTTCGAACTTAAAGTTACAGTTAAAGACGAGAGAAGCCGCATAGACGGGGTTATGAAGTGGAACGGTAACAATCTAGTAATAATAGACGTTCCGAAAACATACGACGTTGAGCCGGGCGACAGGATAATCACTTCCGAACTAAGTTCCATAATACCCGTACCCATTCCGGTAGGTGTAGTTACCGGGATAAGTAAAGTTGAAACCGGAATTTTCAATGAAGTTAAAATTAAGCCGTTTGTAGATTTTATCAGAACCGAACACGTTTTTGTGCTTGGAATGCTGGAAAACAAGATTGAGAACGGAATGCAATTAAATTTTTACAACCGGAAATAGATGCGTTTAGAATATATAATTTCAATCCTGCTTTTTTTCCCGCTCCTGCTTATTCAAACAACAGTAATATCTTTTATTGCTGTGAACGGCATTGTTCCGGATCTGATTTTAATTCTTTTGGTATATTATTCTATACGTTACGGGCAAATATACGGAACGGTATTGGGATTTATTTATGGTTTTCTTTTGGATTTGATTACCGGTAGTTTGCTTGGCAGTGCAATGCTGTCTAAGACTCTCGCCGGTTTTATTGCCGGGTATTTTTCAAACGAGAATAAACAAGAGCAATATCTTCGTTCCTATATTTTTGCGGCAATTGTTATGCTTTGTTCGGTTATAGATTCAGTTTTGGGATCATTTTTCTCAAGCGCCGAGTTGAATACAAATATTTTAAGCTTATTATTTAAGCAGGGATTTCTTCCTGCACTGTATACCGCAGTAATCAGTATTATTGTAGTTATTTTTTATCCCAAGAGGAGTATGAGTTGAGGTCTGAGAGTTTCGCGTCTTTCCAACGAAAAACGGTGATATATTTTATTGTCGTCGGGGGATTTGCACTGCTCGGATTCCGTCTTTTCCAGATGCAGATAGTTGAGCATACTTCTTATAGTGAAAAAGCCGCTAACAACAGCATTAAAGCCGTTGAAGAAATTCCGCTCAGAGGAGTATTTTACGATCGTAATATGAAAGTGGTGGTTGATAACATTCCCGCCTACACACTCAGAATTACTCCTGCAGATTACGATAAAAAATTAAGCCCTCTTCTCGAAACGGTGCTGGGTGTAGAACCCGGATACATAGATAAGATTCTCAAAAACAACAGAGTCTATTCCAGATATATACCCGTAAGAATTAAACGCGGGATAAGTTTTAAAGTAGTTTCCTGGCTTGAAGAAAACTCCGAACATCTTCCCGGTGTTGATTATGTAGTAGAGATGCAGCGCGGTTACCCTGCAGGAATTAGAGGAACTCATCTTTTCGGATACACGAAAGAAATAACTCCTAAGCTTCTTGAGAAGAATAAAGATTATTATAAGCCCGGCGACTATATTGGCTACAGCGGCATCGAACGGGCCTACGAGAAAATACTGCGCGGAAAAAAAGGCTACGACTATATTCTAGTTGATTCAAAACGTAAAGAGATCGGGAAATTTAAAGACGGTAAAGACGATGTTCCATCGGTTAAAGGAAACGATCTTGTGCTCACTATAGATGAGGATGTGCAAAGGGCCGCAGAAGAAGCGCTTAAAGGGCGGCGCGGTGCAGCAATTGCCATAAATCCCAAAACCGGCGGTATCCTTGCCCTTGCTAGTGCACCGGATTACGATTTGAGCGAATTCTCTTATGTTACTTCCAAAGACTATCTGCAGAAGCTTTATTCGGATCCTGAGAAACCGTTTTTCGACAGGGCAACCATGGCAGCCAATCCTCCGGGGTCAACCTTTAAAATAATGGAGGCTGTTGCCGCGCTCGATCTCGGTGTAATCAATACTTCATGGACAGTTACATGCCGAGGCGGACAGACTTTTTACGGCCGCTACTTTAAATGCGATGCTGTGCACGGAACCGTGAACGTTGTTCATGCTATAGAACATTCCTGCAACGTTTTCTTCTACAATTTGATTTACAAGATAGGCATGGACAACTGGTATGAATATGCTCATAAGTTCGGATTCGGGCAGTATACTCATATCGATATTGGGGACGAATCTCCGGGATTTATTCCAAATTCAAAATATTATATAAAAAGGTACGGGGAAGACTGGCCGAAAAGCATCATGGCCAGCCTAGGTATTGGCCAAGGTGAAGTAAGCGTAACACCCATTCAGCTTGCTCAATATGTTGCACTTATAGCTAACGACGGAGTTACTTACACTCCTCACGTCGTTAAAGGATATCTCGACAATACAACCAGGAAACTTGTCCCTTTCAGTTATAAGGAAGTTGATACAGGTATCAGAAAAGAAATTTTCGACATAGTAAAGCAGGGTATGTTTCTTGTTGTAAACGGTTCGGGTACGGCTACAAATATCAGGGAAAAAGATCTACAGATTGCCGGCAAAACAGGAACGGCTCAAAATCCTCACGGAAAGAATCACGCTTTGTTCATAGGATTTGCCCCGTTCGACAATCCTCAGATAGCCGTCGCGGTTTTTGTTGAGAACGTAGGCTTTGGAGCTACTTATGCAGCGCCCATCGCAAAAAAAATGATCGATGCTTACCTCGAAAAAGACAAGCTCCAGAATCCTCAGGAAACTATGGCGGAAATAAAAGATAAATTCACAGGAGCTTCGCTTGCGAATTGATTACAAACTGAGAGATAAATTTGATTTCGGACTCTTTATTCCAATGGTTTTGCTGCTATGCATAGGACTTGCAGCCATTTACAGTTCGACTCTAAATAATCCTCATGCTCACAGTAATTTCGAGAAACAATTGATTTGGGCGCTGGGTGCTCTAATCATTTTCTTCGTTGTATATTCAATACCGACGGGTTTCTTTAAAACCATTTCCGTTCCTACATATTTAATATCCATTCTGCTCCTTATCGCGGTGCTGGTCATCGGAAGACGGATATCCGGCGCTAAAAGCTGGCTTGGCCTTGAAGGGCTTGGTTTCCAGCCTTCTGAGCTGGCAAAGTTAGGAACAATACTTACCCTGTCGGCCTTTCTTAGCCGGAAAAATACGGATATCGATTCTTTTAAAGATATCATCCTTGCGCTTGCAATAGGATTTTTTCCTGTCTTGCTTATTCTAATTGAACCGGACTTGGGAACCTCGTTCGTTTTTTTCGGATTAATACTCGCTATGATTTTCTGGAAGGGGATCAGTAACTTCGGGCTTTTCGTAGTACTTTCTCCTGCTGCAGTTGCAGTCGCATCTTTATTCGGCATGTATTATCTGATCGGGGGAGTAATTATTGTAATTGCTGCTCTCTTTCTTTTTAGAAAGGACATTTTCTTCAGCCTCTCCATATTAGCCATTAATATTGCCGCAGGATTTTTTACATCCTATGTATTCCGGCTGTTAAGCCTTCATCAACAAACCAGAATACGGTCATTCATTAATCCGTCTGCCGATCCTTTAGGAGCCGGATACAATGCTATTCAGGCTAAAGTTGCTATCGGATCGGGAGGATTGTGGGGAAAAGGATTTCTGCTTGGGAGCCAAACTCAGCTGCAGTTTATACCGGAGCAATGGACAGACTTCATCTTTTGTGTAATAGGCGAAGAATTCGGTTTTATCGGCACTGTGATTACTCTTGCCATATTTCTCTATCTATTTCTAAGGATATTCAAACTTGCATCAACTGCAAAGGATGAATTTTTGAGTTTGGTGCTTATAGGCATACTCGCGGTATATTTCGTTCATCTCATGATAAATATTGGTATGGTGGTAGGTGTTATGCCTGTAATCGGTATACCTCTACCGTTTGTAAGTTACGGAGGCAGCTCTCTAGTCGTTAATATTTTGATGCTAGGGCTTGCCGCAAATATATACAGGACTAGGAAAAATTACGCATAGAATAATTATTCCGGAATTTATTTATCCGAAAAATAAGTAGCGCCCGCGTAAAGGAGCCTAGCTTTATTAGCTGCTTTGTAATTATATAAAGCAAATTCAATAATCATTTAACTGGAGACAAATGACCGCACTAGAAAAATTAGCGAAGAAGAATTCTGAAGGTAAACTTATTTGTGTTGGCCTTGATACTGATGCGGAAAAGATTCCTGCTCATTTCAAAATGAACAGCGACGCTGTATTTGAATTTAATAAGGCAATAATTCAGTCCACTTCCGATTTAGCTGCCGCATATAAACTGAACCTTGCTTTTTATGAAAAAGATGGCTATGACGGGTTGCAGGTTTTTGAAAAAACAATATCTTTAATTCCTGAAGATTTATTAATTATAGCCGATGCCAAGAGAGGGGATATAGGAAATACTTCTCGGATGTACGCCCGCTCAATATTCGAACATTACAGGTGCGACTCAATTACAGTAAATCCGTATATGGGTGAGGATTCGGTTCAGCCTTTTCTCAATGATTCGGCCAAACTGGTTTTTATTCTCGCTTTAACTTCTAATCCAGGGGCTGCTGATTTTGAGAAATTGGAATTATCCGACGGCTCAATGCTTTTTCAGCGTGTTATTGCAAAAGTGAATGATTGGAATTCAAAGAAAAATTGCGGTATCGTTTTCGGCGCAACAAAAGCGGATGAGCTTAGGGAAAATATTAGAACATTCCGTGAATTACCTGTTTTGCTTCCCGGAGTCGGCGCCCAGGGAGGAAGTCTGGATGAGGTAGTAAAAATATTTGCTGAAGCAGGAAGATTAAATATGATAATAAATGTAAGCCGGGGAATAATTTATAAATCTTCCGGCGAAGATTTTGCTGAGTCGGCAAGAAATGAATTATTGAACATGAATGCATCTGTAAAAAATCTTTTAGATATCTGAAAAAATTTATAACTTTCAACTTAATTTAATCCTTTTTTTAGTGGTTCTTCTCGTAATTCACTAAAAGCTCCAGGGAAGAGAGAACTAAAATGGTTCAAAAGAAAATAAACGAAGCGCCCAGGCAAGTAGATTGGGAAGAGGAAGAGAAAACTCCCCAAGCGTTGTTCCCGGATATATACAATATCATCAACCTGAAAATTGATCAGCATCTTCCGATTGTCCGCCTACTAAATTTTAACCGCGACAGCAGTACAAATCAACACAATATATCTATTAAAGTAGATTTCCCAGGTCAAAGAATGAATTCCGATCTCTTCATTTTTGTAAACGGCGAAAAAAGAGACATGTACTATCAGGTTCAGAAGGGCATTTACGAATTTAAAAAATTAAAACTTAAAGGCGGAGCAAACGAAATAGATGTTTTTTACAGAACAGGCAGCCGCAGATCGGTTTCAGTTACATCAGTAATAAATAAAATTTAGAGAGAGGGGAAGATGATGAATAACCATGAAAAAGTATCGGAAGAATATTTGTATGAAATATGGAAACAGCAGGATTTTGTTAAGGAATTAAATACTGTTGACGGTCAGCGTATAGAGGTTATTGACGTCGGAACCGAGAACAAAGACGAAGGCGGGCCTGATTTTAAGAATGCCCGGATTAAAATAGGCAACATTACTTACATGGGTGATGTTGAGATAGATAGTTTTTATTCTGATTGGAAAGCCCACGGCCATAATCTTAACAAGAAATATAATAAAGTAATCCTTCATGCTGCGCTTAATAATGAATCCAACCGCAATTTTGTATTTACTGCGGAGGGAAGAAAGGTACAATCGATTCAGCTTAACTCTTACATTAAATCGGATAAATTCAGTAATCTGCAAAAAGCTATTTCTTCCCAGAGAAAGAACCGGATCAATAAGATGCCCTGCATGGAAGTAAATAATGAAATCAGCGAAAAAGAGAAGTTGAATTTTGTTTATGATCTCGGCGTAAAGAGATTTAAGAGCAAGTGCGATAAGATGACCGAGAGGCTGAAGGAACTGGCCTATCTTAAAGAGCTTAATTTGAAGGAACCAGTAGTTAAATACAGCCTTGATGAAAATTTTTACAATAAAACTTTTACCCAGCAGGACTTCGGTTGTCCTGACATATGGCATCAACTAATTGAAGAATCACTTTTTGAAGCCTTAGGATATTCTAAGAATAAAGAAATTATGAAAGCGCTGTCCAAATCCGTTACCGTAGATTTTTTAAGTACTTTCAGGGATAAGCCGGATTATATAAGTTATACCGAAGCCGCGCTGTTCAATGTTGCTGGACTCATGCCCGATACCAACAATCTTCCGGACGAAGAAACCTCGGGATATGCAAAATCGCTTTATGAAAAATGGGGCGAAATAAAAGACGGATTTGACGGAAACGTTTTTCACTCTGCTCAGTGGCATTTTTTCAAACTTAGACCTCAAAACTTTCCTACAATAAGAATTGCTGGCGGTGCCAGGCTGATGCACAGAATTATGAAAGAAAATTTAATTCCTGATATAATTGATAAGATTGAGAAGATCGGGAATCTTACCAAACTCACAAACGTTCTGCGCTCCATGTTTATTGTGAAGGGAGAGGGTTTCTGGCATAATCATTATGTGTTTGATCAGCCTGCGAAAGTCCCGATCAATTATTTCATCGGCGCATCAAGAGCGGATGAAATTCTAGTTAATATAATGCTTCCAATTATCTCTATATATTTTGAAATCTTCGGCAGAAAAGACCTTAGTCAGAAAGTTGTTAAACTTTATCTCAACTTTTACCAGAAGAGCGAGAACAATCTGGTTAATGAAGTTTCTTCTACGCTTTCTCTGAACGACGCATGGAAAAGGAGCGTGCTATACCAGGGCATGATAGAACTTTTCCGTAATTACTGTTCACGTGAAAAATGCATGGAGTGTAATATAGGTAAAAAGGTATTCGGAGAATAACGGCGGCGACTGCCGATTAATTATTGTTCGTCAGTCGCTGAATATCGTCCCTAAGTTTAGCAGCTCTCTCATATTCTTCCGCTTCAATTGCCTCACGAAGTTTGTTCTGTAAAGCGGCTAACTGTGCCTCTTTCGATTTCGGAATTTCTTCTTCAGTGATGTTTTCCTCTTTAATCTCTTCTTTTTCTGCTTCATCGGAAGGGATAAATGCGGCTGCCTGCATAACTTTTTCAGCCACATAAATAGGAGCTTGAGCCCTTACTGCCAGTGCGATTGCATCGCTAGGGCGACTGTCTATTTCGTTTGATAAAGTCGAGACTTCGAGAAGAATTTTAGCATAAAATGTATTCTCTCTAAGTTCATCAATAATTACTTCAATTACTGTTGCTCCCAGATTATCAATTACTTGCTTTAATAGATCATGGGTCAGCGGCCGAGGCGGTTTTATACCCTCAATTTCCAAGGCAATTGCCTGGGCTTCAAAAGCTCCGATAATTATCGGGAGCCTTCTAACTCCGTTAACTTCCTTCAGCAGAATAGCATACACTCCGCCGGTGGAGGGGCTAGATGAAAGTCCCAATATTTCGCATTGAATTTTTTGCAAGTCAAGCTCCTAAGTCTTTATTATTTAAGCTTTTTAATCTCTTCAGTTAAGGCCGGCAAAACTTCGAACAAATCGCCTGCTATACCGTAGTCAGAGACACTAAAAATAGGAGCATCTTTATCCTTATTGATTGCTACAATATATTTTGAAGATGACATGCCTGCTAAATGCTGTATTGCTCCCGAAATGCCGCATGCAATATATAGAGATGGCGAAACTGTTTTTCCGGTCTGGCCGACTTGCTCCCTGTGCGGTCTCCATCCTGCATCAACAGCCGCACGTGATGCTCCGGTTGCTGCTCCCAATATTTCCGCAAGGTTTTCAATAAGATAAAAATTCTCAGGGCCTTTTAATCCTCTTCCGCCGGAAACTATGATATCCGCTTCCGCAACATCCAACTTACCTTCGGATTTTTTTAACTCGATGACGCGAGTTCTCAAATCCGGCGCTTCGACATTTTTAACTGAAATGTTGACTGAGCCTGCCCCGTCAGCAGGTACAGGTTTAAAAACATTTGGACGAATAGTAATAACAGTTTTAGTGCTCTTAGATTTTAAATCCAATAAAGCTTTGCCTGCATAAACGGGTCTGGTTGCCGTAAGGCTTCCAGATTCAACACTTAAGCTAACGCAGTCAACTATACATGACCCATTCAGCCGGATACTGACTCTCGGCGCGAGATCCTTGCCCATTGCCGTATCGGCAAACACCAAATATTCCGCAGATGCTTCCTCGGCATAATCCGTTATAATTTTGGAATAAGCCGATGAAGAATAATTTGCAAGTTCTGCATTCTTATAATGGATTAAATTTGTAATTCCGTATGCAGCCGTACTTTCAAGTTCCTGTATTTCTCCTCCTATTACAACCGCTTCGCTGTCTAGCCCCAAATCAGCTGACAATTTATTTACAACGGTCAGAACTTCAAAAGCAGATTTTTTTAATTTTCCTTCTCTTTGTTCGAGTACTCCGATAATTTTATTTGGCATAATTAGAATTCCCTATTTAACTTACTTTTGCTTCTTCTCTTAATAATCTTACAAGTTCAGGAACAGCAGAACTATCCGTTCCCAGAATTCTTCCGGGTTGTTTAGCCGGCGGTTTTTTCATCCTTACAACTTCTGTAAGATTTTCGGCAGAAGCCGCTGGTTTTTCTTCTATAACTTTTTTCTTCGCTGCCATAATTCCTTTTAATGATGCATACCTGGGTTCGTTTAGCCCCTTCTGTGCGGTAATTACTGCCGGCAGTACGGTTTCAACCACTTCTCTTCCGCCTTCAATTTCGCGCTCTGCGGTAATTTTACCGTCTTCTATTTTTAAATCGACAACCACCGTAGCGCAGTTGAAATCCAGAAGTTCGGCCGTAAGCTGGCCGACAATTGAATTATCATAGTCCACCGACTGTTTACCGAAGAATACAAGTTCGCATCCTTCAGCTTTAATTTCTTCGGCTAAAGCCTTCGCAACTGAATACGAGTCTCTTTGATTCTCGTCTTTTAATAAGATTCCTCGGTCTGCTCCCATTGCCAAAGCTTTTCTGATAGTCTCTTTGTTATAATCGTTTCCGACGCTGATGATAATTACTTCTCCGCCGGATTTTTCTTTTAACTTCAAGGCTTCTTCAACGGCAAACTCATCGTAGGGATTTATAATATAAGTAACCCCTGATTGATCGATGGTTTTTTCGTCGGCCCCCACTTTTACTTTAGTAGCAGTGTCCGGTACATGACTTACACATACTGCTATTTTCATTAAACCTCCGTTTTTAATCTTTTTATTTACTTCAAAAAATATAACCATACACTGCTATAAAATCAAACCAAAGCCGGCTTATAATGACTATTTATGTTGCAGTTCAAATATCATCGTGCGTCTTTAAAATTAAATTACAATTAGTTAATTTTTAAACATGGAAAAAGAGCTTGAAAATAAGCCTGTCATTGAGCAGGAAAACGAAATTGATACTACTGTAGGTTTGGAAAGCCGGGTGGTTTTGTATAATGATGACTGGCATACTTTTGACGAGGTGATCATACAATTAATTAAAGCTATTAACTGTACTTTCGACCGCGCTAGAAGCTATGCCTTTGAGGTACACGTAAAAGGCAAGTTGGTTGTATTTAACGGTCAGATGACGGACTGTTTAAAAGTTTCTTCAATTCTGGAAGAAATTGCTCTTACTACGCAAATTATAACTTAAGCCAGTATCGAATAATATAGTCTTCCGCTCACAATTATTCGTGATTTACACTTCCTTTTAGCGTTATTTATTGTTTATACTAGCCGATATGTTTATATTTCCTGTCTGTAATTTTTAAAAAGGACTATTGTGGAGAAGTAAAGAGAAGATATAAGAAATATCGCTATTATTGCACACGTTGACCATGGAAAGACCACATTAGTCGACCATATGCTTAAACAAACCGGTGCCTGGCGAAGCAATCAGCAGGTTGAAAAGAGAATAATGGACTCCAACGCTCTTGAAAAGGAAAGAGGGATCACCATCCTCGCAAAAAACCTGAGCGTTAATTATAAAAATATTAAAATAAACATAATCGACACCCCCGGGCACGCAGATTTCGGAGGCGAAGTTGAAAGAACGCTTAAAATGGTTGACGGCGTTCTTCTTCTTGTAGACGCTGCAGAAGGACCCCTGCCGCAGACCAAATTTGTTTTAAAGAAATCTTTGGATTTGGGTTTGAAGCCGCTTGTGGTTATTAATAAGATCGACCGTAAAGACGCAAGAGCGAACGAAGTGTTGAACGAAGTATTCGATCTGTTTGTGTCTCTTGGAGCCAGCGAAGAACAACTCGATTTTCCCTATGTGTATGCCGTTGCAAAAGAAGGTGTTGCAAAACTTAATCTTGAAGATGAAAATAGTAATCTCATTCCGCTCTTCGACCTTATAATCAGCAAAGTGCCTGCTCCCGAAGCTAACGCGGACGAGCATTTTCAAATGCTGATTTCAGCTATTGACTATAATGATTATCTCGGTAGAATAGGTATCGGCAGGGTGCACAGCGGTACTGTTAAAATAGGGGACAACATAGTTCTTATTACGAGAGAAGGCGCTAAAACCAACGCGAAGATTACTAAACTTTATTCATTTGAAAACATTAAACGGGTAGAGGCAGAAGAGATAAGTGCCGGAGATATATGCGCTATCGCAGGTCTGGAAGATGTGGATATTGGTGATACCATCGCAAGTCCCAAGAAACCTGAAGGACTGCCGTTCGTTGCTATAGATGAGCCTACAATTACGATGAATTTTATGGTTAACAATTCTCCGTTTGCCGGACTTGAAGGGAAATACGTAACGACAAGAAATATAAGTGAAAGACTGTCAAAAGAATTAAAGTCTAATGTGAGTTTGAGAGTGGAAATGACCGACTCTCCCGATTGCTTTAAAGTGAGCGGAAGGGGAGAACTTCATCTTTCCATTCTAATTGAAAATATGAGACGTGAAGGGTATGAGCTTCAGCTAAGCAAGCCGGAAGTTATAATGAAGAAAATAGCCGATGTGCTTTCCGAACCGATGGAACATGTTATAATAGACGTACCCGAGGAATTTGTAGGTATTATTATCGAGAAGCTAGGTAAAAGAAAAGCCGAAATGAAGAACATGCTTACGTTCAACGAAAATACCAGGCTTGAGTTTATTATACCTTCCAGAGGATTAATTGGCTACAGGGCCGAGTTTATGACGGATACAAAGGGTACCGGTATCCTTCATCATAATTTTAACGGATACGAACCCTACAAAGGCGATATTATCCAGAGACAGCGAGGTGCGATGGTTGCTATGGAAACAGGTGCTGCCTCGGCTTACGCTATGTTCAAACTTCAGGAAAGATCAGTGTTTTTTATAGAACCGGGTACTAAAGTATATGAAGGAATGGTAGTCGGTGAAAACTCGCGTGCTAATGACATGCACGTAAATGTTACAAAAACCAAACAGCTAACAAATATGCGCGCTTCGGGAGCCGATGAAGCGATAAGATTGGAGCCGCCTACGATATTAACTCTGGAACAAGCCATTGAATGGATAACGGACGACGAATACGTGGAAGTAACTCCCGACAGCATACGTATCAGGAAAAGATATTTAACCGATATGGACAGAAAAAATGCGCGGCTTGCTGCCAAACAGAAAGAAGCTGCTGAGATACGGTAGCAGTTGCAGCAGCGATTCTTTATAACCAAGAATTTCAAAGGAGGTTCAAATGTCGAAAGAAGCAATAAAAGGACTGAAACCCGAAATCCTGTGGGAAAGATTTTACGAAATAACAAGAGTTCCACGTCCATCTAAAAGAGAAGGAAAAATATTAGATCATTTAAGATCTTTGTTAAAGGATCTTCACGTGAATTTTAAAGAAGACAAGATAGGCAATATTCTAGCTTCATTGCCGGCCACAAAAGGTTTGGAAAAAGCTCCAACAGTGGTGCTGCAGGGACATGTTGATATGGTGTGCGAAAAGAACCGTGAAAAGGTGCACGACTTCGATAAGGATCCTATTGAAATTAAAAAAGAAGGGGGCTGGATAACAGCCGACGGTACAACTTTAGGAAGCGATAACGGTATTGGCGTGGCTGCGGCGCTTGCGGTTATTACCGATCAGAACGTAGAACATGGTCCTCTCGAGATCTTAATGACTGTTGACGAGGAGACCGGATTAACCGGAGCCAATAATCTCGAACCAGGATTTGTATCAGGAAAAATACTTCTTAATCTAGACTCGGAAGAAGACGGCGCTTTTTACGTTGGATGCAGCGGAGGAATTGATACGGTTGCATCATTTAATATAGTTCCGGTAAATATTCCGGAAGGTAAAGAAGCGTATGAGCTTTCAGTTACGGGCTTAAAAGGAGGGCATTCAGGTTTAGATATCCACCGCGGAAGAGCGAACGGGATAAAATTACTAGCACGCGCTCTGAAACAGCTTAAGCAAGCGGGTTTTTCACTCGCGAAGATTGAAGGGGGCAGTAAACGCAATGCTATTCCGAGGGAAGCTGAAGCCGTTTTATTTTTGCGGAAAGAGGACGAAGACAAAGCTTTTGAAATAATTTCAGATCTTCAGAATAATCTTAAGAATGAATTTAAAACTTCCGACAGCGGTGTAAAACTTGAATTGAAAAACATATCGTCTCAATTCAAATCGGTATATGCGAATGAATTTACCGACAAACTCATCGAAACTTTATTAGCTGTTCCTCATGGTGTTATAAATATGAGTCAGGATATACCTGATTTAGTAGAAACATCGACGAACCTGGCTACGGTAAATGTGAATCAGGGAATTTTAACTATAGGCACAAGTCAGAGGAGTTCGATAGAAAGCGCAAAAATATATATAGCTCAGAGCGTTGCTTCTGTTTTCAAATTGGCAGGCGCCAAAGTTGAAACCGGCGACGGTTATCCTGGATGGAAACCTAACCTCGAGTCCCAAATATTAAAGGTATCCAAATCTGCATTCAAAGAGCTTTTCGGTAAAGAGCCTGAAATTAAGGCGATTCATGCCGGGCTGGAGTGCGGTATACTTGGCGATAAGAATCCTGGGTTAGATATGATTTCATTCGGCCCGACTATAGTCGGTGCCCACTCTCCTGACGAAAAAGTCGAAATCGAAACAGTGGACAAATTCTACAATCTCTTAAAAATCATATTGAAAAAAATCGCAGCGTAGAATTAAACTTCTTGCGAACCGGTCTTCGTGGAAGGCCGGTTCAAAATTCAATTTAAATCGGAGATTCAATTTGCAGCGGGTTTAGAGATACCGCCACTAATTAAAAAGTTAATTTCAATGACGCGGAGAGCAAATTAGCTTTAAGCACAAAGAGAGCATTTACAGTATTCGTAAATCTCTTCATATCCGTAATCTATCGTCAACTCTTCACCTGCCTTGATATCCCTATACGCAACCAGTAAGAGACTGCTTTCATCCCGATCTAAAACGTCGCAGTTAAAATCGCATTTATGATTTATATATTTTATCTTTTCGCTGTTTACGGTGTCTATATATGTCTCACCGTTCCAGAATATATAAACATTTCCCTCCTCCTCCTCGCGTCTTTCACATTCATCTCCTGAAATCACCTCACCTTCAATAACCATAATATTGCGGCCTTCGGGGATATCAACAGTTGTGAAGATTCCCATGCCGTGAATCTCGGAAGGTTTTACAACCACAAATTTTTCAAAATCTTGCATCATATTACCTGCTAATTTCCCTTAATATCAGTATGAGTAATTTTTTTTACTAATTCGCTTATTATAGGATTATCCTTTACCGGATAAGTGTACTTCAAATTATCCGGATAATTATCTATGTGGTAATCGAAATTGTATAGCTCTTTGTTGTTGATTCCATAGTATATGACTTTTAAAATGCCGTACTTCATGTCGTCCAAATTTAGTGCGTACAAAGTCTGCGATCTGTATATCTTATCCGGGAAAGCATCTATGGAAAGCGGCGGTTTGTGCATCTGAAGAATCCAGATATTTGCTTTGCCGCTGTTAAGCGTATCAGCTGCGCCAGCGTCGAACCAGATTCTCTGAGTCTCATTTATAATGAGCGGCTTCCAGCGAAGTGTTTCGGACTGCGCAAATGTTCTTGATGGGATAAGCAATCCCGCCAATATGATTAATGCAAATGAAAATTTATACAACTTTACACACCTTTACGTTTTTGCGTATCGAAGTTAATGAAATTAATTGAATTTTAAAATAATCGTTACTAAGTTTCATACGCGAAAACATTGCTGCGATTGTCATATGTTCTATTAGTGATAGAGCCTATAGCCGATTGTCATCATATTAATCTGATCTCAGTTAACAGGTAATTTTCGCATACTTAAGAAGGGGAGACCTTCTATAAATATTACAAAACAATTTTATTGCTAAAGGATACAGTTGCAATATAATATTAATTATCAGATATATATTGTGCGGGAGTTCAATTATGGAGCAAAAAGAACTAGATGAATTGAAAGTTAAAATCATGAAAGAATTCATGAAATCCAGCGGTGATTTTGCGCTGGTATTTAAAGAGCTAGGGCAAAGCAATAGAGCATTATATATAAACGAAAACCAGACCTATCATGCTGCCAGCACAATGAAAACGCCTGTAATGATTGAAGTATTTAAGCAGGCCTCACAAGGCAAATTTAAACTCGAAGACCTAATCACAGTGAAGAACGAATTTAAAAGCATAGTCGACGGTTCGCCGTTTGCCTTGAATATTTCGGACGACGGAGGAGAAGAGTTATACTCGTTCATCGGCAAAAGAAAATCCATATATGATCTTGTTTATAACATGATTACAGTCAGCAGTAATCTTGCAACAAATCAACTTAATGAACTTGTCGGGGCTAAAAACGTTACGAAAACGTTGAAGGAAATAGGCGCTGACGATATAAAAATACTTCGCGGAGTTGAGGATCTTAAAGCTTACAATAAAGGGATGAATAACACAACAACCGCAATCGATCTGGCAATCATATTTGAGAAAATAGCCGAACGAAAAATTATATCCGCTAATGCGTGCGATAGTATGATCTCCATTTTGTCGGATCAAAAGTTTAAAGATAAAATTCCAGCTATGCTGCCTTCCGGGGTAATGGTGGCCCATTAAACAGGATCAATTTCCGGTGTGGAGCTTGATTCCGGTTTGTTTTTTTTACGTGACGGCAGATGATTTGTTTTGGT
>JBJKTB010000201.1:0-3646 GCA_046703345.1 Ignavibacteriaceae bacterium | reverse complement strand
TCGGTGGATTTATTTATTCCGTCGGCTGTACCGACATAAAGAGTCGAGTCGTTAGTACTGATGACCGAGAATACCCTGTAATTGAGATTATTTTCTCCGCAGAAGTTTCCCGAAACCGGCTGCATACAAAAGTCTAGTGTATCCGTAGGTTTTACCGTGTTCAGATAATCAGGAGGAAGAACAACCCTCTGCCATGTTTTACCCATATCGGTGCTTTTTCGCAAACCCCCGGCAAACGTAGCGATCCATACCGTGCCGGGCGTGAATGCGATATCGTAAACTATATTATTCACTGCAACCGTTACAGGAAGTGCGCGCAGGTGATTGATTCCGTATACAACAATTGAGTCCGATTCCTGATCGAGAGGCTCCGGAACTGAAGTCCACGATTTACCGTTATCTGTTGTATACTTTAATCCGCTTCCTTCAGGCAGAGTCTGGTTATCTTTATTAACGCTGTGCGCGGTTGCAGCCCAGAATACTCCGTGGTCATATCCGATAGCGGATACGCTTTCAGTACCGAATGTTTTGTCGTTAGTGAAATTTGTCCAGGTAGTGCCGTTATCAGTAGAGAGACTTAAGCCCTGCCCTGTACCCACCCAGATAGTATCGCCGATCGTTATGATATCGCTTACATTGCTGCTTGATATTGTTGGATTAGCAGCAGGCTTGGCAATTCTCTTGTCTTTGGGAAGATAGAATGAATAGGGATTAAATTGCGGGAAAGCAGTTCCCGCAAACACGATGAAAATGAATAAAGGAAATAACTTTTTAATCGTCATTTAATTACAATATTATGAATGATTTTATTGCTTAGAAGACCGCTTCTGTCTTTCGCCTGAAATTCCCAGCGGTAAGTTCCCTTTGTAACTCCGGTAGGCGGAAGCGCCACTGTAACAGAATAAATTCCGTCGCCGGCTACTTTATCGCCGTTAGTTCCGTCGTCGTACATTATAAAAGGATTTGCCGATGACGGATGGCCGTCAGGCGGAAGATATGAATTGAAGAATACCGACTGAATATCGTTGGCGCCGTTATCGTCATGAACATCAACCGAAAGGAAGATAAGCGTGGTTTGATTACTTAAAGAAACCGTATCGGGAGCTACCAGATTCGAAATAACCGGAGCAACGTTAGCCTGGCCGTTATCGTAGTTGAAATAATGCAGGGCCGCAAGCTTGGTATTACCGTAGACGTCGGTTACATAAAATCTAATGGCATAGCTTCCCTTGGCGTAATAATGACTAAGAGGTATCTTGTTGGAGAATATGTTATCTCCTTTTACAGCATCGCCGTCTGCTGAAAGGTTGCCGTTATCCAGCAGCTGGATCGGATCTATGTTAATCTGCATTCCGTCGGGTGAAAATAAATTACAAGTAACCGACTCAACATTATTAGAATTGCTTAACGCGATTGCCGCAGTCATTAAAGAATCGGACGCAACATAGCTGAAAGAATCGGCAGTCGGCACGCTTACAACCTCATAATTGCCCAGGTTAACGTCGACTGTGCTGTTAAAATCTTTTTGGCATCCCCAGATAATGAAGGGCAAAAATAATAAAATTATTTTTTTCATTGGCTAAAATATCTTTTTATATAGACTTATACTCAAGGTTAAAAAAATTGCACCCACAATTATTTGCCTATCGAAACCATAAAAGGCGTTGGTGAAAACGAAATTATCAAAATAAAAAAGCTTATATATCCTAAAATCAATCTTCCGGTGCCGAGTTCGGATGCATCCGGTACATGAGGATGCCTCAGCTTTATTACGAAGAAAAGAAGCGCTGCCCACAACAGCCATCCTACCCATCCGAACTCGGTACTCATTTCGAAAAATGTCTCAAGCACTCCGAGCAATCCAAGCACAATTAAAATAATAAACGATACAAGCGCTATCTTGTAATGCGTCTCTTCCCCGAACATCGTATAAGCGATATGTCCGCCGTCGAGCTGGCCGACTGGGATCATATTCATCGCCGTGATAAAAAGTCCGAACCAGCCGACACAAAGATAAGGATAATGATATATTTCTGTCATCGGGGGGAAAAATGTGCCGTGAACAAATACTTCTTTAAAGAATGAAAAAAGCAGCGTATTGCCGAAGGCGAGTTCAATAGCGTCTTTTCCGTATGAAGGCGAAAAATAATCCGGATGAATTTTTAACAAATATTCTATGCCGGGCACATGAGTAAACCCGTATACGAGTACAATCAGGCAGGCAACAAAACCCGCAAGCGGTCCAGCTATGCCTATATCGAACATCGCTTTCTTGCTGTATATAGGCGACTTGGTTTTTATCACAGCACCCATTGTACCGAAATTTAAAAAGATCGGGATGGGCGGAAACGGAATATAATAAGGAAGCGTCGCTTTTACTTTGTGGTATACAGCGGCAAAGTAATGCCCGAACTCATGACACGAAATAATAAACATGATTGAGAATGAATAAGGAAGGCCTTTTAATAAAAAAGATATCTCGTAAGGTCCCGGCTGCCCGCTGATCCATTCCGCTCCGGCAAACGTGGTTGTAATGAATGTTAAAATAAACAATCCTATATGAAGCCAATAATTCTGCTTATCCTTTTGCATTGAATCAATGGCGGGCTGCTCTTCAAATATTTCGTTGTAATAATCCGGCATCCTACAAATCCATATTAATGCCGAAGCTGGCGTAATGTTCGCTTAAATTAAAATACTCGCCGTGAATACTTTTTCCTGAGTAATAGGATAAGATAACGCTGAAGCCGTTAGCGTCGTATCTGCCGAATTTTATTCCGGCCATAAGCGTATTGTTGCCGGTATATTTTTCAATCTTGTTCACTCTGAAATCGTACGCCACAAAAGGCGTGAATACTTTCGACGGGAAGGAAGTCCAGTAATAATCGAACCCGGCCTGATAAATTTCTTTCCCTATTACATTCGGGATAACATGAAATAAATAAGTGAATCCGGCGTATCCTCTAAAAGTTCCAATCTGATAAAAAGGCATAGCCTCGATGAATTCGCGGCTGTAGACAAACGGAAGCAGATTGTCTCGCCACGACGCGTCTGCCGCGTTATATCTTCCGTCTACTATATGAGCGCTAATATGGCTCACCCTCAGCCTGAAGCCGTACTGCTTATCTTCTTTAACTATTTTATAACCGAAATTAACTCCGAAAAAATAGTCTATCGTCTCAACCGGAAACCTGAAATTGTTCTCGCTCCTAAGCCGTGTAAACGTGAACATATCAGCACCGAAAGATAGAGTTTTATCTCCGTATTCTTCTCTGTAAATATCTGACGATGTTCCGATATTCAGCTGAAGCCTTTTCTGATTTAATAAATAAAGCGAACCGACTCTCGTTTCAAGAGTATTCGCGGTAAAAGGGCGTATGTTTAATCCCGACGGGAACCATGCCGTTTTTGTCTGGCCGAAAAGAGCGGCTGAAAACATACATAGAATGAATGAGAATGTTAAAGTATTCCGCATTTAATGAGATTCCGTATTTGTATATAGTTTCTTTTTTATTTTTTGTTTGACCAGCTTGTTATATCCGTACTTAAACTTGGATGATAGACTTGCCAGCGCGTATAAATTAGTCGGGAATGCAAATGAAGGTTCGAAGTAGCAGTTTACCGTACAGCCGCTGCAGAAGTCGAA
>JBJKTB010000200.1:0-6347 GCA_046703345.1 Ignavibacteriaceae bacterium | reverse complement strand
CCTCAGCATCTTGGCTATCTCGGCGTCAATCGGATTTATCCCGGTCCTTACGTCGGCAATAAACATTATCGAGTCGGCTTCGGAAATCGCGATCTCAACCTGCTCTCTGATTGCTTTCTCGAAAAGATCGTCCGAATCAGGAACATAGCCGCCTGTATCTATAAGCTGAAACAGCTTCCCGTCCCATTCTACCTCGCCGTAATTACGGTCCCTGGTTACTCCGCTCTCGTCATTTACTATCGCGCCTTTTTTGCCGACAAGCCTGTTGAAAAGCGTGGATTTCCCTACGTTCGGCCTTCCGACTATTACAACTAATGGAATTTTCATACTTTAACTAAAATGATTTTTTTAACTGTGTAAGATACCTTATCTGCATAAAAAAAGCGATGCCTGCTTTAAAGTATTCGGCATCGCTTTTTAAATTTTAATTAAAACTGCTGCTAGAAGTTGTAGCTTAAGTTAACGGTCGGTACAAATTCTATTCTGTTCGCCATGTTCAGGCTCTGAACCCTTACGTTCATAGCTATTGATTTATTATACTTGTCTACAGACCAGATTGCGTCTAACGTGCTGAGAAAATGATTAATGTAAACGAATATTATCGCGGTGGAACCTACCGCGTAAAGATTGTTTGCATCTCCCCTCTGCCCTGAATAGTACAAAAATTGGCTGGTTAATATATGATAATCCGTGTCGCTTAAGTTTGCTGTGTCCCATCCGTGGCTGTACTGCGGATACTTTCCTATAAGCTCGTAATACTGCTGCTCTCCCGGATAAGGAAGCCGGTGAGTGTAGCCTTCGCCCAGACTGCTCTCAAGATTGTTCAATACGTTCCAGTCTATATCGTTATTTAGACTTGCCCAGTTCGTGTTCGCCCCCAGCTTGTGCCAGTCCACTCCGTTCCGGAATACGTTGCTGTAATCGTCGGGATTTATGTTCGGATTAACCACCTGTGCGTTTTTCAAGGTCCAGTATGCGTACTTGGCTACGCTCCAGTGCTGGTTTGCGTAATTCTCAAAGAACTGCGTCTGCTTGTCTCCTTTGTTGTTGTATACAACCGCCGTGGTTATCGCGGCCGCTTCAACCGCAACAAATATCGCCGCTTTAAGATAATCCTTCGCGTAGAATTCTCCCGCTCCGGGAAGTACCAGTGACATGAGTCCTGCAAGGTATCTCGATTTCTTCTGCCCGGCCTGTAAATTCAATTCGGGCACAGCCGGACTCTGCAGCGCGTCGGAAGCCGCCTGCGAATCGTAGAGAAGATTTCCCGTCAGCCTTCCTTTTACTGCGGCCGTCTCCTGTGCTTTGAGCGAAGATGCCGCCATAAATACTATGAATAAAAAAACCGATGTTCTGATTAAGGAATTTTTCATCTTTCACCTGAGAATAGTTTAATTTCTTTTAACGCTTTCAATCTTCGGGATAATTAATTTATTTAGTAACCCCGCTTAACGCTAAATATCAAATCCGAATAATATTCCCCCGTAAAATCGCCATTCCTTTCCGTAAGTTATTGGCTCGCCTCTGAAATAGCTTGTAAACTTGTCGAATCCGTAAGCCGCGTCGAAAAATAAATCTGTCGGGAATGCGTAGTACGAATTCATGTGAACGCGCAGCTCGGTTCCGGCTCCTTTCTTTAGTCCGTTCCAGTCAAATCCTCCGTTCCATGCGTTGCCCACATCTCCGTATACAGACATAAAAATTTTGTCTATGTACAGCTGCCCTATCCTTGTGTCTATATCGGTAAACAGCGGGAACCTGTAATTCAGGTTAAGCCATCCTACCCTGTTTCCGCTCACCGCGTAGAAAGGATATGACTTCATGCCTATTAGTCCGCCCAGATAAAAATCGAAGAAATCCGGTACTGTCGGACCGAAGATAGTTCCTGCCCTGAATGTCGTCGTCAGTGTTGTTCTTTTCCATAAGGGTATATGAACCGCTGAATTCAGCTCAAGCCGGCTGAAATTATAATTGTTGAACAAAGGCTCGAGCATTCCGTTTACAACAGTATAATTGCCGTCGGGATTAAATTTGTTCAGCTCGTAGTTATATCTCAGCTCAACCGATGCCCCTACGGGATTTATCTCTTCATCTTTAGTGGGCTCGTACATATTGAATGTATAAGTCAGCTGGAAATTACTGCCTATCAGATAATTGTCGCTCGTTGTGGGATACAGCTGCGGCGGATCGGTATTCGGAAGCAGAAAACTCCCTAAATCAGCCGAGTACCTGCTGAAGATATATCTGAACTCAAGATTCTGCCCTCTCGAGAAAATTCTCTGCGAAGCGGCAACATCAAATTCTAATAGATTGTAAGTTACGTCCGTGGGAATGTTGTAAAGATAGCTTACCTGGTTGCCAACTGTGTCAGCGCCGAATCCGATGTTCGTGTTGGCTTTCCTGCTTACGTTGTAAAGCTCCAGCGAAAGCTCCGGCCTTATCCCTAAATCGAATAGAAGCGGTATCTTGTCCCTGTAATTAAAGATTAGAAATAGATCGCGCTCCAGCCTCGCGTTTATGGAAGCTCCGGCGAACAAAGCGTAACGGTCCAGCATGTCGCTCGAGCTCACGTAAACTCCGGGTTTCAATTTTTCGAAGAAATTGCTGGTCGTATTGTAATTGTCGTATCTCAAAAACGGAAAGAAGCTCATCTTTGTAAACGCGCCTGTGTAAGGCTTTATCTTGTAATCCGGCGTCTTGTAATCGTCGTAATGCTGAAGCCTCGCTAGATCGAAATTCTTTAGATCTCCCTTCGGTTTGTCGTGGTCTAAAGGCGGATTGTTAATTCTTATGTAGCTCTTCCCGGGGATTACCTTGCTTTCCTCTTCCGGGGTAATTTCGTAGATCTTAAAACCGGTTGATGTATATCCGGTATAAAGAATGTTTCCTTCCTTATCTATAGAAGGCATGAACGCGCCGCCGATAACGTTTGTAAGCTGCTTCTTCTCCCCGGTTTTAATATTATAAGAATATAAGTTGAAAATTCCGGTCGAATCTGAGGCGTAAATAATATTTCCGTTCTTATCGAACACTCCGTCGCGGTTGTCGTCTTTAGATTTTATTACAAACTGGAAGTTCTTTCCGTCGGTATCTACACGGGCGATGTCTCGGCCTTCTCTGTATGAGTAATCGAAGAGAACGTAGCTGTCGTCTTTAGAGAATTGCGGCTCGTACACCTGCTCGCCGTTGTTGAAGTGCGTAAGCTGCTCGTAATTCTTTCCGTCGATATCTATGGAAGCAAGATTTGTTGTCCCGTCCCTCTCAAACAGGAATACAAGCTTCTTGCCGTCGTGCGAGATGCACGGCTGGTTCGCGCGCATATCATGCGTTAATCTGGTCTCTTTATCTTTGTCAAGATCGTATACGTAAAGATCGTGCACGTTGTACCAGTTGGGATTGTCGTCGCTTAACTTGGCGTATATAATTTTATTCTCTCCGGGCACCCACGCAACGGTAGACCTTACGGATGTGGCTATAAGCTTTTCCTTTCCCGTTTTCAGATCGTGTACATATATTCCGGAGTTCGCGAAATAATCTGCGTCCTTATTTGATATATACGAGAATCGTGTTCCGTCGGGCGAGAATTCCGGAAGGAAGTTTCCGAATCCGACTCCTGTAATTTCTTTTCCCGTCACCTGATTCGAAAGTACGGCCTCACTGCGCTTTCTGTAGCTGTCCGTTATAAAATCGCGCCATTCGTTGTAAACCTGTATTCCGTCTTTCCCAAGCGCGTCTTTAAATGCCGCGTCGATTGTAAAAACTCCGAACTTGCCGAGATCGTGACTTATCTCCTCCAGCTTTTCCTCACCGTATTTCTGCGAGATGTACCTGGTTAGCGCGAATCCGGCGTTGTAAACCGACTCGTTGCCCAGACTGGTTTTGTCGAATACTCCCATCTGATTCCACGTAAGCATGTTGCCCGAAAGCGCGTAGCAGCGGAGAACCATGTCCCTGTGCGAATCCCAGTTGTCGTAGTTAAATTCTTTCCTCTGGTACTGAGCCGTGCCTTCAGCAAACCATGAAGGCACATTAACCATCGCTATCGGATACGATGCTATTACGTTCGGAAATCCGTAAAGTATGTCCGGCCTTCTCTCCTTCTCGTAATTAAGTACCTGAACGAAGAACGAAGGTATCTGCCTGCTGAGCTTCATAGCCGACTGGATCTGCACCATGTGCGTGGTCTCGTGGGTTATCACGTTCCGAAGCCAGTTGTGAGTTCCTCTCAAGTCGAAATCAAGCGCGCTCGTCCATATTTCTATTTTATTGTCGAAGAAATACGTTGCGCCGTTTGAATAATCGTCAATGTCCTTAATTACGTAATGTACTACTCCCGGGTCGTAATCATAAAGCGAGATCAGCGGCTCAATTACCTCGTCCGCTATCTTTGCCACAACCCTGGCCGTCCTTTCCGCTCCCTGGTGAAAATGCACCTGGCAGTGCTTGCCCGTTATTGTGTACCACTTCAATTCGGGATGGAACTCGGTAAACTGTGAGTAACCATTAGCCTGAACTAAAACAACTATAAAAAGGATGCCTAATATTTTCCTCATGACTGCAGAACTTCTCTCCATAGATTAAGATCACCGGAATGCATGAAGGATTATTTCATCCTGCTTTGCGGTTTCCGCCAACCATCATCCTTATTTTTAGGAAGATACCGGATAAGGATCTTCGCGGGAATAAATTTTATTTAATTACTGCTATCTTAATTATATTGCTCTCTGTCTTTCCGCTCGAACTTACTGCCTCGATTCTGGCGAAGTATACTCCGCTCTGTATGTTGCTTACGTCCCAAGCGGTTTCCTTGCTCATTCCCCCCTGCGCGTTATCGTTAAGTTCTGCAACGAAATCGCCGGCGAGATCGAATATCTTGATGTTAATCTTTGAGTCTTCCGATACGTAATAATGTATGTATGTCTTGCCGCCGTAAACGGGATTCGGATAATTGAATGCCTTATCCGCCGGGAAGAACTGATTATCGGTGTTCTGGTTCACAGCCTGACCTGTGTAAGCGCTGTTCCCGCCGCTTCCGTAGCCTTCCGCCCAGTAAACTTTGCCCGCGTCGGCTCCTATATGCCATGCCGAAAAACCGTTCTGAGCCCCTATCTCGGCGAATGATAATTTTCCGCCGTTTACAAAAAGTACCGGCGCTGCCGTTACTCCCGATTCCCCGGAAATCGGGAAACCGCTTACAGCTTTCCCGCTTCCTCCGTCTATCGCGAAGATTCTTCCGTCGCCTGTTACGGCAATAACTTCCGAACGGCTGTCGCCTGTAAAATCTGCCGTCACCGGCGTAGATACGAATCCGTATCCGGCGGGATCCCTGAACGGGAAATTCGCGGCTTCTGAACCCTGCAGGTTTACAGCGTCTATCTGGGCTCCGTTAGCAAATATTATATATATGTTTCCGTCCTGCTTCAGATCGGCAAGCGCGAAACTCGTTACTTTCCCCTGCGAACTAACTGTGAAATCGGATATGGTCTTTCCGTTCCCGTAAACCCTGAAATGATTTCCGGCTAAAAGAACTATCTCAACCGTATTGCCGCTTCTGTCAGTGCTCATAGCGTAATCGTATACCATTCCGTCGTCGCCCGTGCCGTTATTTTCACCGGCTGCCGAAACGTTGTAATGACTTCTATCAGCCGATACACTGAGAACCGAAATCTTTCCGCCGCCTGTGCTTATTCTGGCTGCCTCGTAATTCGATATTAAATCAGCCGACTTTAGTACAGGAACGTTTCCCGGAGTTCCAAGCGTGTATGTCTTTAGATAACCGCCTTTAGTTCCGATCAGAACCGAAATAGGCTGGCCTTCCGCAGCTTCAATAACCGGTGGAGCGGTTACTATATCGCCTGCGTTAACCGATACCGTTGAAGTTGTCGAACCGTTATCTGTGTATATATTTAAAGTTGAATCTACCGCGCCTGCTGTATACTGCACTCCGCCGCTTAATACCGACGCCGTCTTGAAACCGGAAAAATTATTAATTGTTCTTGTAACCTTGCCTCCGGCATCGGTTACATATAGATTGTTATTGGCGATAATGTTAAATCCTTCGTCGGTTCCGGCAGATGTTAAATTTGCCGCCCCGCCGGGAAGAGCTGGCTTGGTGCTGAATATAGGCTTTACTAACGAATCGCCGTAAGTTATCTTAAAGCTCATTCTGTTCGCGCTGGCGGAAAAATCAGATAATGTAATTAAACTGCTGGCGCCCGAATTAGCGTTGCTGCTGGGACGTGTGTCTGCGGCGAATCTGTTTTGGTACAAGGTAGCCGGGTTCCCGCTGTACCAGTAATCCTCGTATGATCCCTCGCCTATTATCTGATCGCCCAGCAGAGTAGTGA
>JBJKTB010000199.1:0-8983 GCA_046703345.1 Ignavibacteriaceae bacterium | reverse complement strand
CCGCCTACGCAGACGACAATACTTTAGAGAGAGCGAAGAAAACCAGACCGCTTGGCTACCTCGTAAAACCTTTCGAAGAGAAGGAACTCCAGGCTTCTGTAGAGATGGCTTTTTACAAATATCAGTACGAACAGGAACTTAAGGAAAGCGAAGAAAGGTATCGCGCTCTTTTCGATAGCGCGCTCGACCAGGTGTTTATGCACGACTTCGAAGGCAATATTCTGGACGCGAACAACATCGCTCTTAGTCTTCTCTGCTATTCCAAGAACGAAATACAGAAGATGAATATCTCGCAGATAATCTGTAAAGATCAGCTGCCGATTTTGAAACAATTAATAGAAGAAATTAAGCTAAGGAATATTCAGAAAGATGTAAGTCAGCTGAAGTTCCTTTCGAAATCCGGCGGGATAATCTATGTTGAAGCAAGCTCCTCTGTTATTTATAAGGATAAAAAACCGTTCGCCGTTCAAATGGTTGCCAGGGATATAACGCAGAGGAAACACGCTGAGGAGGAACTTGCGAAGAGCGAATTCAAGTATAGAATGCTTGTTGATAAAATGAACGACGGCCTTATGCAGAGCGATTTGAACTATGTTATTGAATTCGTCAATCCTCGGATGTGCGAACTGGTCGGCTATACTGAAGAGGAGCTGCTCGGCAAATTTGTCCACGAGATGCTGCTCTTTGAGGAGGATTGGGAATTTCTCAGAAGCAAAACTGCCGAGAGAATAAAAAATGTATCCGACCGCTATGAGCTTAGAATAAAAAGAAAGGATGGTACCGTTCGATGGATGGGAATTAGCGGTTCGCCGATTCTCGATGGTGAAGGTAATGTAATCGGAACCATCAGTCTCCATACAGACATAACGGAGAAGAAAAAAGCCGACGAGGCTATGGCCCATCTTGCCGCTATAGTTGAATCTTCTCAGGATGCCGTAATTAGCAAGACTCTCGACGGTTTCATAATTTCCTGGAACCGCGGGGCGGAGATAATGTACGGCTATTCATCCGCTGAAGTTATAGGCAAACATTTTTCGGTCTTAAGTCCCGCACACCGTAAAGACGAGGCTGACAACATACTCTTTAGACTGGAATCGGATAAAAGAATAGCAGGGCTTGAAAGCGTTCATCTTCATAAGAACGGAAGACTAGTGGAGGTGTCAATGAATATCTCTTACATCAAAGACGCAAAAGGAGCCCTTACGGGAGCATCAGTTATTGCACACGATATTACAGAACATAAAAATGCTCAGCGTGCCGCCGCCGAGCAGGAGCAAAGCTATCGTACGCTTGTTGAAGCCTCCATCGACGCAATCTACGTTCTGCAGAGAGATAAACTGGTTATGGTAAATCCCGCATGGGAAAAATTATTCGGTATTCCCGCCGCCGAAGCATGTTCGGAAGATTTTGACATCATGCGTATCATCGCGCCCGAAAGCAAAGAGATGATAAGCAATAGGTTCGAAAATTATCTTAACAACAAGTCTGATTACCGCAAGTCTTCGCGGTACGAAATGGTCGGCCTGTCAAGCAAAGGCAACAAAATTTATATCGAAGTAAGCACTTCAGAAATCGTTTGGAAAGGCAAAGCTGCTGTTCAGGGAATTTACAGGGATATTACCGAACGTAAGCTTGCCGAAGAACAGATCCGGACTCTCTCGCGCGCCATTCAGCAGAGCCCGGCATCGGTGCTTATTCTAGACACCGACGGAAGAATTGAATATGTAAATCCCAAATTTACACAGTATACAAGTTACACTCTTGATGATGTTCTCGGTAAAAAACCATATCTTCTCGATTCGAATGTTCTCTCTCCGGAAGAAAAAGAAGAACTGTGGGAAAATCTTAAATCTGGAATGGAATGGAAAGGAGAATTCCAGAATAAGCTTAAGAACGGAAGACTAAACTGGTCTTCGGCTTCTTTAATGCCTATAATGAACGAAGAGGGAAAAACTATTCACCTCCTGCTTACCGAGCAGGATATTACCGACCGGAAAAGACAGGAACGGCAGCTTATAATTGCAAAGGAAAATGCGGAAAAATCAGACAGGCTTAAAACAGAATTTCTGGCTCAAATGTCGCATGAGATTAGAACTCCTCTTAACAATATACTTACATATATATCGGTATTAAAAGAGGAGTTTGAAGATAAGCTTCCCGCCGGACTTGAATCGGCCTTCTCGGTCATAGACAACAGCGCCCAGAGACTAATTAGAACAATAGAGCTGATCCTTAATTTGTCTAGAATACAGACCGGCAATTACGATACTAATTATAAGAAAATCGATCTGGATAAGGATGTTCTCGAAGACATCGTGCTTGAATTCTATTCGAGGGCAAAGGACAAAAACCTCTATCTTAATTACGAGAAAAAAAATAATTTGTCCACTGTTATCGGCGATCAGTATTCGCTCGGACAAATTTTCGTCAACTTGATAGACAATGCAATCAAATACACGCCGAACGGGGGAATTAAAATAATTATGTACCAAGACCCCGATCAGAAAATTTGCGTTGATATCTCTGATACCGGAATCGGAATCTCCGAGGAATACTTACCCGAACTGTTTAATCCTTTTTCGCAGGAAGATTCAAGCATGACTAGACATTTTGAAGGTACGGGACTCGGTCTGGCTCTTGTGAAAAAATACGTCGAACTTAATCATGCGGAAATAAAAGTGGCCAGCAGAAAGGATGTGGGCACAACTTTCACGATAGTATTTCAGTCGGCAAGTTTATAGTAAAAGACGTTAATCGAAGCGCCCGGTTTACCGGAATGAGGGAGTATTGGAATGATGGAGAATTGCAATGATGGAATGCCGGTGTTTAATCAATATTCCAATACTCCAACACTCCATTTTTCCATATTGATCTATATAATCTATTTGATATTCTTGGTAACTTCTATTCCGAGCTGTTCCATACGGTAGCGCAGTTTTGACCTCGAAAGTCCCAGAATCTTAGCGGCTTTTACCTGATTACCGTTCGTAATACTCAGGGTCTTCTGAATTAAAGTTCTTAGAACCAGATCAATTTTTACACCCTTCGAAGGAATTTTTAACACAAACTTTTCTTCGTCACTTTCGGCTGAATTATTTTCTTCGATGATAGTACTGAGATGCCGCTCTTTTAATTCGTCCTCCTCCATGAGAATAACTGCTCTCTCCATCACGTTCCTTAATTCCCTTATGTTCCCCTTCCATGAGTAGGATTCAAGAATCGACAGTGCCTCGGGTTCAATTCCCTTGATCTCTTTATTAAACTTCGAGGAGAATTCCTTTAAAAAAGAATAGGCTAGAATAGCGATGTCTTCTTTCCTTTCGCGCAGCGGAGGAATAGTTACTTTTGCCACGTTAAGTCTGTAGTATAGATCTTCCCTGAAATTTCCTTTTTTTACCTCTTCCTCCAGATTCTTGTTTGTGGCGGCCAAAACTCTTACGTCTACGCTTATTTCCCTCTCTCCGCCGAGCCTGTAGAATTTTCTTTCCTGAAGTACGCGCAGAAGTTTTACCTGAAGATCGAGCGAAAGTTCTCCTATCTCGTCAAGCAGAATCGTACCGCCGTTGGCCAGTTCGAACTTTCCGAGTTTCGTTTTCTGAAGCGCCCCTGTAAATGCGCCTTTCTCATGCCCGAACAGCTCGCTTTCGGCAAGTTCCCTCGGAATGGCGGCGCAGTTTATTTGTATGAAGGGCTTGCCGTTACGCGGGCTCTGCTGATGGACGTACCTCGCGAATACTTCCTTCCCGGTTCCGCTCTCACCTTCAAGCAGGACGGTAGTGTCGCCGCTCTTAGCAAGTTTCTCAACGGATGCTACAGTCCTTTTTATTTTCGGGCTTTTCCCGAAGAACTCTTTTGTTAACTCGTTTTCCCTTAAAATCTCATGAAGCTTATCAACTTCAGCTTTTAAGGCTATTGAATCCTGGGCTTTTTTCAGAACCAGCTGAAGCTGTTCAATATCTATAGGCTTTAACAGAAAATCGTAGGCGCCCGATTTTATAGCTGTGACAGCTATTTTTACATCGGAATAGCCGGTAATCATTATTACAGGGATGTGGGGAAATCTTTTTTGAAATTCCTTTAGAAGCTCCAGCCCGTTGTGCGTTGTAAGATAAATATCGAGAAGAATTATATCCGGGTCAAATTCGTCAATCTTGGAAACCGCCTCCTCGGCATTCATGCAGTAATCAACATCGAACCCGAGTTTAACTAGTAATTTTTTCAGCGATATGCAGATTAAATTATCGTCGTCGATTATTAGTATCTTAAAGTTCATTATTACCCTGTGTTAAAGTTGAATTGAAGCGTATAAAGAATTTAGTTCCTTTTCCGTGAGTGCTCTCAAAATCCATGTGCGCGCCGTGTTCTTCAAGAAGCATTTTGCAAACGCTCAATCCCAGCCCCGTTCCCTTTTCCTTGTTTGTATAAAAATCGTTGAAGATTTTATTCCTGTCTTCCTCTCTAATCCCCACTCCGTTATCCGAAATCTCCCACATAATATAACCGTCTTTGTTTTTAAACGTGCTTATTTTTATAAGTCCGTTGCCGTTGCACGATTCTATTGAATTGGTAATAAGGTTAAGAAAAACCTGAAGCAGTTTGCTTTTATCGAAGTTGCCTTCTGGCAGTTCGCTTTCCAGCTCGGTTTGAATTATAATTTTTCTTCTTTCAGCGTGGGAGTGCATCAGACTAATCGCATCCTGAGTTATCTCGTTCAAGGAACAGATTTTTTTCCCGCCGACGTTCTTTCTGCTGAAGGTCATTACGTTGTCTACAAGATATTGTATTCGGGAAAGCGCGTCTAGACAGTATTCTATAGATTCGTTGGCTTCGCCGGGAAGTTCTGATTCTATTAGCTTCAGGTAATCAAGGTTCATCTTGATCGCGGAAAGGGGATTTCTAATTTCATGTATCAAGCTTGCCGTAAGTTTCCCCAGCATCTGCAGCTTGTTGTCTTGAAAATTATCTTCTGATATCATCGGATGAAAAGTGCGTTAGTGCTCAATTATGTTTAATTCGGAAATCTATTTTAAATATTTAAGCACTAATTAGCAACTTTTCCGGTTTTACTTATTGGAAATAAGTCGGAGTTGGAAAGATATGTAGATTGGAAGGAAAACGGTATTTACTATTTTCCTAATTCTTTCAGGATAGAGTTAGCAACCTGATCTATAACTTCCGGCTTATCGTAAAACTTACTGTTTATACGCTGCTTAATCTCTTCCAGGTTCTTTGTGCTTCCCTGGTTCTTTTGGATATTCCGAGCTTCTTCAGATAATTCCAATTTGTCCCTCATTTTGTTTTCTGCGGGCTCTTTTGTTTCGGGAGCCTTTCCGGGAATATCACCGGAATAATAGGGGTTGTTTGAAATAGGTTTAATATTCATCTTTTACCTGTGATAATTTGCTAATTTCATCTTATTTTGAACGGATTTAATCTTTTCCGCTAAAATACTCAAATCTTCTCTTTTTTTCTTAATTATATTATCGAAAGATTCGGTTAATTGTTTAGTGAGCAAATTAAGCTCCGGCTCAAAAACCTTCAATTCTGCCGGCGGATATACAGCTAAAAGCGCATTTTTTTGCTTTTGTGAGTCCGCTAACATGCCTTTTATCTCAGGAAACGACTCGTCAAAATTGTCGTTCGTCAGATGGCTCATCCTCTCGTTAGCTTCTTTTAACAGATTTTTTATCTGCTCTATTTTCTTCTGCATATCTATTATGAATTAAAATAATCGGTTACGTTAACGCCGAAATATGTCTGGGCTGTATTTGTCAAATCAACCAGCTGCGCCTGAAGTTTTTCGTACTGCGTGCGCAGATTGTCGGCGGCGGTACTTATGCTTGTCTGCTGAGTATTTATCCGGTCGCTGTAATTCTGTACGTTGCTGTCGAATGTGGACTGGGCAGAAGTAAGGTAACCGTTAGTTCCTACATATGGATTTAAATTATTGTATAGTGTATTTGCTATTCCGTTAGTGGAATTGAACATCTGCTGAACCTGCGAAAGGTTGTTCGTCAAGGCATTGCTGAGCGCCGAACTGTCGGATACGCTCAAACCGTTCGTTGTGTCGAATGATATTCCTATCGACGAAAGCATGTTCAATGCGTTTGTCGGAAGTCCCGTTACAGGCGAGATAACCGACTGAGTCATCAGATTAAGAATTGAGGATGAGTTCGTGTCAGCCGAAAGAACTCCTCGGTTTCCCGATGAAGTTACAGCAGACTGTGTCTTCAAATAAGTATATACACTGTTAAAATTGCTTATAAATGTATTTATCTGACTGGTTATCGATTTTGTATCACTGCTTACCGCTACATTTACTGTGGTATCGGTAGACTGCATTACAGAATTTAAATTGAACGTAACGCCTGTTACCAGATCATTTATTGTATTTGAGTCTCTCTGTATATCCAATCCGTTAAAATTTATCTTGGCGTTAAGCTGATTGTTAGCCAGTGTTGTATCAGAGTATACAAAACCTGCTATATTGTTGGTTTGATCAAAAGTGGTTCTGGTTGCACCCAGATTGAAATTTATCGAGCTTAGCGCGGTTCCGCCGTTTGTGTCCGATATATTCTTTATTATATAATCAAGCCCGGTGTTCTTTGACGTAAGTGAGAATTGGGAATTGCCTGTGGAAGGCGTAAACGCCGACGCGCTTACTACTCCCGATGCTCCTATTAAATTAGATGTTGTTATTCCCAGATCCGCCGCTAGAGTGCCGCTTGAATCGGATATTGATATGCTCTTTGTCGGATCGTTAACCGTAACCTGAAGCATCTCGTTAGCCGAGTTGTTCGGATCAGTTATCTTCTGCGCCGTAACTCCCGATACGTTGGCATTAATGTTTTGTACCAGTTCGTTCAACAGCTGGTCGTTCGTCTCGCTTCCGCTTCCCCCCGCGTTAACGCTTACCGAAGTAACAGTACCGCCTACGTTGAAGGAAAGCGTGCTTGCCGCTCCTGCGTCAGTACTTGAGGGCGCGAGAGACTGCGATGTTACAACCGCCTGGTTCGAGTTTACCGCGTCAGCTATCTTCTGCATAACAGTCTGGTTTGTCTCGCCCGTTCCGAAAGTTACGCTTACATTGCTTGTCAAATCGCCCGTAGGGCTGCCGGTTGTTATCTGAAACGTATGAGTCCCGGTAATTGCGTTCGCCGTTGAGGATGCTAAGCTCTGTGAAACCGCCAGATCGCTTTTAGCCAGCTGATTTACTCTTATAGCGTAGTTGCTGGCTGAGGCTGCCGTGGTCGCCGTGGCGGAAACGAAATTTGTATTCGATGAATTAGCCGCGATCGCTGCGAATACAGAACTGCTGTCGGTTGCTGTAAATCCCGATAGCCCGCTCGTAAGCGTATTTAATTTGGAGATGATTGTTGAGTATGCGCTTGACAGGTTTTGATATTTTGTTTGAACGGTAATCAGCGGTGCAACGAACAGATTCGTCTGCTGCTGCTGGTAAGCGCTTATTAAAGAATTTATCCCCGACGTGGTTAAAATGGTACCCGACATCTCTTCACCTTTACATGTTAAACGCGGCTATCCATGAATCTCTAAGTTCGGTCAAGATCTTCTACACTATATCGTAGTTCTTTTTTCTCATCTGCTCCTGGCGGAATTGATAAAGCTTGTACAAACCTGTGGAAACTTTTATGACGTCTACTCCCTCCCATTTAAGCGAGTTAATCAGCTCCTGAAGGGCGCGGTTTGTCTTTACTAGGTTCTTCTTCTGACAGTTCAGTATCGCGAAATCGTAAATTTTTATGAGCAGCTGCTGCGGAGTAGCTTCCATTATTTCCTTGACAAGGTAGTGGTTTATGCGGTTCGTGTTGTGTTTTGTCAGTGTTTGGTTGTACATTTTTCGTCCTGTTATGTCTTGTTCTTTACGGGTATCCCTCTTCCTTTATGGGGAAGAGGGATAAACTGTTTCTTACCTATTAGTGGAAGAGTCTCAAGAGCTGCTGCGGAGCTGAGTTCAATTGAGACAGCATGGAGGTTGCAACCTGCTGCTGAATCTGACCCTTTGTCGCGTTCAACTGCTCTACTGCTACGTTTGCGTCGAACAATCTTGATACGGATGACTGTGAGTTTGAAATTGCTGACGTCAAGAAGTCGCTCTTTATGCTTAATCTCTGATCGAAATTACCTACCGAAGCAAGTGAGTTATCGATTGTGTTTTCGAACGTATTCAGATACGCAGATAAACTGCCTATTGCTGCTGAGGTTGTGCCAACAGAGGCCATCTGTGTTAACGCATCACTAACAGCCTGACCGATACCGCTGCTGATAGTATAAGAACCGGTTGTTACGCCGAATGTGCCTGTTAAAGTTCCGTCACTGTTACTGGTATAATTTATAGTTAGCTTGTCCGTAGAATCTGCGCCTGTCTGGAAAGAAAAATTACCGTCATTTCCGGAACCGACAGATGAAAGAAGCGTAGTATTATTATACTTGGTTGTAGTAAAAATATTCGCTATTTCATTCGCCAAAGCCTTAATGTCGCCGGCCGTTTTTGTGTTATCTGTAGCCGGGTTCGTTGAAGCAGCGATCTTAGATCTCAAAGATGTTATAAGATCTTTAACACTGCTCAGCTGAGACTCGGTTGTTGCAAGCATATCCTGCGCCGATCCTACGTTGTTCTGTGCAGCCTGCATTAGTTGAACTTTTTGATCGAGAGACTTTCCTACCGAATAGCCTGAAGTGTCATCCGCTACCGAATTGATCCTTTTACCGGTCGCCAGTCTTAACTGAGCTTTTTCGGTATTCATGTTGATCGTTGCTAAAGCGTTGTATGCGCGCAATGCATCGATATTTGTGTTAATTGAGAAACCACCCATAATAAACCTCCATGTTTATTTTGTATTGTTGTTTTACGGATATCCTTATCCGTTTTGTTTTATGAGAACTTTCTGTTCTCAGGTTTATTATCGGAAGGTGTTTTTATTTGTTTAGTGCTGCAGCCGAATAAAAATAGCGGCAGGCG